>NZ_JBHWZJ010000248.1:0-10659 GCF_042728415.1 Streptomyces sp. NPDC060198
GCTTTCCCGCCCGGGTGTCCCGCCCGGACGTCTCGTATCACGGGATACCGGCCGGACGTCCGGGGACCGCGCACTACCCTGCGGGCATGACCACGCTCACCCCGTACGACAACATGTCCCCGGTCGCGCAGGCCGCCTACCGGGCGCGCGCTGCCGCCGCCGACATCGCGCCGCTCCCGCGCGCCGCCAAGGACGACGCCCTGCTCGCCGTGGCCGACGCACTGGAGGTCCGCGCGGGCGAGATCATCGAGGCCAACGCCCAGGACGTCGAGCGGGCCCGGTCCGCGGGCACCGCCGAATCGGTCGTCGACCGGCTCACGTTGACGCCCGAGCGCATTCGCGCCATCGCCGCCGACGTGCGCCAGGTCGCCTCCCTGCCCGACCCGGTCGGCGAGGTCGTGCGCGGCTCCACCCTCCCCAACGGCATCGACCTGCGCCAGGTCCGCGTGCCGCTCGGAGTGGTCGGGATCATCTACGAGGCCCGCCCCAACGTCACCGTCGACGCCGCCGTCCTCTGCCTGAAGTCCGGCAACGCGGTACTGCTGCGCGGCTCCTCGTCCGCGTACGCCTCCAACACCGCCCTCGTGCGCGTGCTGCGCGACGCGGTCGGCGGCGCCGGGCTGCCGGCCGACGCGGTGCAGCTGGTACCGGGCGAGAGCCACGACTCCGTCCGCGAACTCATGCGCGCCCGGGGCCTGGTGGACGTCCTCATCCCGCGCGGTGGCGCGGGGCTGATCCGCCGGGTCGTGGAGGAGTCCACCGTCCCCGTCATCGAGACCGGCACCGGCAACTGCCACGTCTACGTGGACGCGCGGACCGATCTGGCGATGGCCGTCGACATCCTGGTCAACTCCAAGGCGCAGCGCCCGAGCGTCTGCAACTCCGCCGAGACGCTCCTCGTCCACCGCGACGTCGCCGACCAGTTCCTGCCGCTGGCGCTGGAAGCGCTGGCCGACGCCGGGGTGACCGTGCACGGCGACGAGCGCGTCCTGACGTATGCCGAGGGCTCCAAGGCGACCGTCGTGCCCGCCACCCCGGAGGACTGGGAGACGGAGTACCTCTCCTACGACATCGCCGCCGCCGTGGTGGACTCGCTGGACGCCGCCGTGGCGCACATCCGGCTCTGGTCCTCGGGTCACACCGAGGCGATCGTCACCACCTCCCAGGCCGCCGCGCGCCGGTTCACCCAACTGGTCGATTCGACGACGGTCGCCGTCAACGCCTCCACCCGTTTCACCGACGGTGGCCAGTTCGGATTCGGGGCGGAGATCGGCATCTCCACCCAGAAGCTTCACGCCCGGGGCCCGATGGGGCTGCCCGAACTGACCACCACGAAGTACATCGTCACCGGAGACGGTCACACCCGGTAACCGGGTGCGGTCGGTTCGGTCAGGGAGACTTCCCCGTCTCCCTGACCGGAGCGCCCCGTCAGGGCTACGCTGAATCCGTGGACGACGTGGGGGGCAGGCCGTCTCCGGACGGCCGGGAGCCCGACGACGACGACCGCGGGGGCGCGGACGAGGACTTCGCCACCGTGGTCTTCGACGAGGACTTCGTACGGGCCGCGAGGATCCACGAACCCACCGCGGTGGAACGGCTGGTCGCCGCCGCCGAGGCGCGCGCGGAGGCGGCCGAGGCGTCCCGGTCCCGCTCGGCGGGTGGGGGGAGGGACGGCGACCCGTACGGCCGCTACGGCGCCGTATACGGCGGCGGGCGGGGCGGTCCGCCCGACCCTGACGACCTCGACTACGACCCCGACCACGATGTCGGCAGAGGCCCCTACGGCCTGCACGGCGGAGTTCTGCGGCCCTACCGGGGCTCCGCGCGCTGGCACCGTCCGATCGCCTGGCTCTTGGCGCTGCTGATGGGGATCGGGATGATCGCCCTCGCCTTCAGCGCCGTCTATCGCGGCGCCTCGGCCGACAGCCAGGACCATGTCCCGCCCACCACCAACGGCGTGGACGCCGCGGCCACGGATCCGGCAGGTCCCGACGGCGGGCGGCCCGGGGCCGCCCGCCCGGCGGACCCGGACACCGTGGGTCCGGACTCCACGGACCCGGACTCCGTGGGCGCGGTGGACGAGGCGGTCGGCGGTCCGGCTCCGGTCGGTGAGGAGACGGGGAGCCCGGTGCCCTTCGGCGCGTACACCTCCGGCATGCCGGGGGCGGGCAGGGAAGCCCGCGTACCGGGGGGCCTTCTGCCGTCCGCGTCCGTGGGGGCTTCCCTTCCGGCCGCCCCGCGCACGCCCTGAAGCCTTCGGCCGCCCCGGAGAGCGTGGGGCGGAGGGCCCCGGGGCCCGAGTGCCCTCCCGGCCGTTTTCCGCACCGCGCGTCACCCTTTCGGCCGTGTCGCGCCGTAGCGCCCAGTCGTGCGAACTACTCAGTTGGCCCCCTCCACCGCGTTTACGCGAGGGGCATTCGACCTACCCTCACTGTGTGACCCCTCTTCCGGAGGGGGCTTCTCGCTGCCCTCGGCCGCCTGGCCGGGCAGACCGTTGCGCACCGGCCCAGGTCATGTGGTGAAAGTCCCGCCTGTCCGGCGACGCCCGGCACGCACGCTCGCCGCGCTGTCGGGATCGCCCCGATACATCCAGTACCGGGGCGGCCCTCCGTCTTGCGATCGCACGCACCGGACGCCGCCGGACCCGCCCTCCGGACGGACGGCGCCACTTTCACCACACGCCCTCGGCCGGTGGTGTGGAGATCGGGAGAAGTCATGGCAGGCCGTGGAGATCCACCGGAAGAGCCGCCCGAGAGTCCCGCCGACGGCGAGGACGAATACCGCTCGCTCGTCTTCGACGAGTCCTTCGTCCGCGCTGCCCGGCTCCAGGAGTTCTCCGCGCGGGAGCGCATGGGCGAGCACGCCCGCGCCGTGCGGTCCGTGCCCCGGCGCTCCTCGCGCAAGGGCCCGGGCTTCGCCACCACGCTGGTCGTGCTCGTCGCGCTGGCCTTCGCCTCCGCCGTGTACATCGGGTTCCGCCAGCCGCTGCCCGACACCGTCCCCGACCGCGCGGAACCGCTCCAGGCCACCGTCGTGCCCCTCGCGCCGCGCGGAGCGGTGGCCGGCGGGTCCCCCCGGGCGCTCATCGAGCACGGCCCGGCCGCGCACTTCCGCGTCGGGGCGGCCGGGATCAACCTGCCGGCGGTCCGGCGGACCGACAACTTCTCCGACGCGCAGGTCATGGCCGCCCTGGCCACCGCCAAGGACTTCCTGGTGGAGTCCTCACTCGACCCCGATGTCCTCGGCGGGCGGGAGACCGGGACGGTGAAGGCACTGCTCGACCCGGACCAGGCCGCGGATTTCGACCTGAGCATGGACAGCCCGGCGGGCGACGGAAGGCATCCCGCGGCGGGCTGGCTGGTCCGCTTCGACCCGGCACGCGCCGAACTCGCCGACCCCGCGATCCGGGTCTACGGGACGCTCTCCTACTCCGAGACGGACGCGAGCAGGCTGGAGGTCGTCGCGGACCACACCTTCACCTACACCGTGCGGCCCGCCGTCAACGGCCCCCAGCAGGCCGACGGCGCCTCCCTGTTCACCGTGCACCGGCTGCTGCACTTCCGCTTCGACCGGGACGATCTCCGGCTGCACCGCCTGGAACTGCGCACCGCCTACGTGCAGGCGGGACCGCAGTCCTGCTCCTCGGGCACCTCCCCGGCGCTGAACCCGCTGCTCGCGGGGGAGCGCGCCGACCCCGCCGGGCCCGGGGGCACCGATCCGTACGCGACCGGGACCCCCGCCGGCGGGCTCTGCGGGACGCTGGAGATCGGCCCGGCGCTCGGCCAGGCCCCTCCGGCCCCGGTGTCCCCGATCTCGGTGGCCCCGAGCCAGGTGTCCCCGAGCCTGGAGTCGGGTCCGGTGCCCGGGCCGGTGCCGGTTCCGTAGCCGGCCGGGTGCCGGGTCTCTTGCGGGGCCCGGTCGCGTGGACGGGGCTACTCCGGAGCGGGGCCGGTCCCGTGCGCGTGGGGCCTACTCCGGAGCGGGGCCGGTGCCGGGCGCGTCACTCCGTGCGCCCCCGGTGAACTTGTCCCTGAGCTTGCCGCCGAGGTCCCCGGCGCCTCCCGCTATGTCGCCGACCAGCTTGATCAACGGGTCCTTGCTGGTGCGCACGGTGTCGGCGTAGTGCGCGGCGGACTCGCGGAAGGAGTCCGTCACCGAGGTCTCCTTGTCCTCCTCGCGGCGCGGGTAGTGGCCGTCCATGGTGCGCTGGTAGTCCCGGGTCTCCGACCAGCTCTTCAGCTCGGCCGCCCGCACGGTGGTGAAGGGGTGCGAACGGGGCAGCACATTGAGGATCTTGAGCACGGAGTCGCGCAGATCGCCGGCCTTCTCGTATTCGTCCGCCTGGGCGAGGAAGGCGTCGACATTCATCTCGTGGAGGTGGTTTCCGCCGGCGATCTTCATCAGGCCCCGCATGGAGGCCCGTAGGTCCTGGCCCACCAGCAGACCGGCCCGGTCGGCCGAGAGTTCCGATTTGCGGAACCACTCGCGCAACGCCGTCACGATGGCCAGCACCGCCACATTGCCCAGCGGTATCCAGGCCACCTTCGTCGCGAGGCCCGTCAGGAAGAGCAGCACCGTGCGGTAGACGGAGTGGCCGGAGAGGGCGTGTCCCACCTCGTGGCCCACGACGGCCCGCATCTCCTCCTCGTCCAGCAGCTCCACCAGGCCGGTGGTCACCACGATGATCGGCTCGTCGAGTCCGATGCACATGGCGTTGGGCTGCGGGTTCTGCGTGACGTACATCGCGGGCACCTTCGCCAGGTCCAGGATGTAGCAGGCGTCGCGCAGCATGGTGTGCAGGTGGGTGAACTGCTCGTCACTCACCCGCACGGAGTCGGAGAGGTAGAGGAGCCGCAGGCTCCGTTCCGGCAGCAGGCCGCTGAGCGCCTTGAAGACGGTGTCGAAGCCGGTCAGCTTGCGCAGCGCCACCAGCGCCGAGCGGTCCGCCGGGTGTTCGTACGCCCGGGAGGAGATTCCCGGGAACCGCCTGCGCCGCCTGCTGGGTTCGTTCGTACGGGTGTCGTCGCTCATCTGATCCCCCTGTCGATACGGGACGCCGCCCGTCCCCCTGACAACGGCCAGCCTAGGTGCTGGCGCTACGGTGTGCGGGGGGCTGTGGACAACCAAGAGGAGCACCCGGAATGCCGCACACCGTCGCACTGCTTGCCGCCGCCGCGGACGACCAGGGACCGGGCAACACGGTGCGGATCGTGCTGCTCGTCTCGCTCGTCGGGGCGGCCCTGCTGGCCTGGCTCCTGTTGCGTGGCTACCGCAACGACGACTCCAACGACTGAGTCGCCGTGAGCGTGCCCGACCGACCCGCATACGATGTGCCCGACGTCTTCCTTCCGACTCCCGATCGATAGGTCCTGCCGAAGATGAGCCTCACGAGCACCGCCCACCAGCTGGTCCTTCTCGCCTCCGAGGGCGGCGAAGGCGGCAACCACGAAAGCCTCAACCCGTACGTGACCGGCGGTGGCGCCTTCGTCGCCCTGCTGCTTCTGCTCTTCGTCACCACCCGTTTCAACCGCGACCGCTGAGCGGTGACGCCGTGCCAGTAGGGTCTGCACGCATGGGAGAGCAGGAAGTGCCTACCGGCCGCGGCAAGCGCCGAATCGGCGTCATGGGCGGGACGTTCGACCCGATCCATCATGGACACCTGGTGGCGGCCAGTGAAGTGGCCGCCCAGTTCCACCTGGACGAGGTCGTCTTCGTGCCGACCGGGCAGCCGTGGCAGAAGAGCCACAAAGAGGTGTCGCAGGCCGAGGACCGCTATCTGATGACGGTCATCGCCACGGCGTCGAACCCCCAGTTCTCGGTGAGCCGCAGTGACATCGACCGCGGAGGGCCGACGTACACGATCGACACGCTGCGGGACCTGCGGGAGACGCACGGGGACGCGGACCTCTTCTTCATCACGGGCGCCGACGCGTTGTCGCAGATTCTCACCTGGCGAAACGCGGAAGAACTCTTCTCGCTCTCCCATTTCATCGGTGTGACCCGGCCGGGCCATGTGCTCACCGACGCGGGACTGCCCGAAGGCGGTGTCTCCCTGGTGGAGGTTCCCGCCCTGGCCATCTCGTCGACGGACTGCCGGTTGAGGGTCGCGCAGGGCGATCCGGTCTGGTATCTGGTGCCCGACGGTGTGGTCCGCTACATCGACAAACGCCAGCTGTACCGAGGCGAATGAGCCACGGAGAGGGGCACCGGTGGTGAACGACCGACAAGACCCGTACGACCCGTACGGGCAACAGCCGCAGATCATCGGCTACGACGCGTACGGGCAGCCGGTGTACCAGCAGCCCGAACAGCAGGGCTACGACCCGTACGCCTCCCCGCAGGACCCGTACTCCTACGGGCAGCCGGCGCCGGGTCAGCACCCGCAGGGCCCGTACACGCAGGGGCAGCAGGCGCAAGGGCGGCAGGACGGTGCCGGACAGGGCTACGGTTACGACCCGTACGCCCAGCAGCAGGCGCACCAGCAGCCGGCCCAGCCGTACGACCCGTACGCCGGCAACCCGCAGCAGCCGCAAGGCGGCGAGCAGGGATACGGATACGGCGGCGGTTACGGCTACGACACCGGCCAGCAGCCCGTCGTGGTCGACGCGACGGCCCAGCAGTGGAACGCCCCGCAGCAGAGCATGGCGCCGCAGCAGTCCGCGCCCCCGCAGCCCGTGCCCCGGGGCGCTCCGCAGGAGGCCGATCCGGTGCGCGCACCGGAACCGGAGCCCGGGGTTCCGGAACAGCGCCGGTCCTCCCAGGACTACCGCACCGGACAGTTCTCCTTCATCGAGCAGCCTGACGAGGACTCCGAGGACGTCATCGACTGGCTGGCGTTCACGGAGAGCCGCAGCGAACGGCGCGAGGAGGCCCGGCGCAAGGGCCGCAACCGGCTGGTCGGGCTGATCGTCGTCGTGGCCCTCGTCCTCGTCGCCGGCGTGGGTTACCTCTGGTCGGCCGGAAAGCTGCCCGGTTCCTCCGGCGCGGAGGGCAAGGCCGCCACGGCGGGCGGTCCGCAACAGCGCGACGTCATCGTGGTGCACCTGCACAACACCAAGGGCGGCGGGACGTCAACGGCCCTGCTGGTGGACAACGTCACCACCAAGAAGGCCACCACCGTCCTGCTGCCCAACTCCCTCGCGGTCGCCAACGACGACGGCACCAGCACCACGCTCGGCGAGTCGGTGGAGGACGACGGCAGCACCGGAACCCGCGAGTCGATCGACACCCTCCTCGGTACGAAGATCAGCGGCACCTGGCGCCTGGACACCCCGTACCTGGAGAACCTGGTCGAGCTGGTCGGCAACATCGAGGTCGACACCGACACCGACGTGCCCGACACCAAGAAGGGTGCCGCGCCCGTGGTCCGCAAGGGCGAAGCGCAGACCCTGAGCGGCACGATGGCCGTGGCGTACGCCACGTACCGGGCGAAGGGCGAGCCGGAGGCGAAGCAGCTGACCCGGTTCGGCCAGGTGCTGCGCGGGGTGCTGCGCAAGCTGTCCGAGGATCCGAAGGCGGCGACGATCACCGTGCAGACGCTGGCCCAGATCCTCGACCCGTCACTCCCCGAGGCCGACCTCGGCGCCTCGCTCGCCAAGCTCGCCGGGCACGCCAAGGTGGGCGACTACACCACCGAGGTCCTGCCGGTGCAGGAGGACGGAACCCTGAGCGACGCGGCCACCAAGAGTGTGGTGAAGGACGTCCTGGGCGGGGCGGTACGGGCCCCGGACAAGGACGCGGCGACCCGGGTCGGTGTGAAGAACGCGTATGGCGACACCGCCGCCCTGGACGCGGCGCGGGTGGTGCTGGTGAACGGCGGCTACTCCTTCGTCGACTCCGGCAAGGCGGACACCCGGTCCACCTCGGAGATCGTCTACGGCACGGCCGAGGCCAAGGCCAAGGCGGTGGAGGTCGCCAAGACGCTCGGTCTGCCCGAGAGCGTCGTGACCAAGGGGGAGGCAGCCGCGAACGCGGACGTCTCCGTGGTGCTCGGCCAGGACTACGTCTTCACGAAGTCCTGATTCCGGTACCGGCCGGGTCGTCGGTCTTTCCCGTCGACCCGGCCGCAGGGGCCCTCACGCCGAGACGGCGCGGGGGCCCCTGCGGCGTACCGGGGGAATTCCCAGTCGGCACTGTCGGCGGTCCGTGAGACCCTAAAGAACAGTCCCGCGATTTCTGGCGGGCACGTGACGGCAGCGACGGAACCCCGCCGCTCCGCCCGCGTGCCGATCCGCCAGGGACGACGGAACAGCTTCCAGGGACTGCCCCGACCGCCGACGAAAGCCTGCATGTGACCGCCACGGACCGCTCCATCGAGCTCATCAACGCCGCCGCCCAGGCGGCGGCCGACCGGCTCGCGCACGACATCATCGCCTACGACGTCAGTGACGTCCTGTCGATCACCGATGCCTTCCTGCTGGCCTCGGCCCCCAACGACCGCCAGGTCAAGTCGATCGTCGACGAGATCGAGGAGCGGCTCCAGAAGGAGCTCGGCGCCAAGCCGGTGCGCCGCGAGGGCGACCGCGACGCCCGCTGGATCCTGCTCGACTACGTCGACATCGTCATCCACGTCCAGCACAGCGAGGAGCGCGTCTTCTACGCGCTGGAGCGCCTGTGGAAGGACTGCCCCGAGATCGCGCTCCCCGAGGACGCGCTCAAGACGCGGGGCAAGGCCGCGGAGCACGCCCAGCTCAACGGCAGCGCGGAAGGTGACGCGAGCTGAACGGCAGCGACAGCGGCCGGGGCCGCCGAGTAGTCCTCTGGCGGCACGGTCAGACGTCGTGGAACCTGGAGCGACGCTTCCAGGGCACCACGGACATCGAGTTGACCGACACCGGAGTCGGGCAGGCCCGTCGGGCGGCCCGCCTCCTGGCGTCCCTGAAGCCCCATGCCGTCGTCGCCTCGGATCTGCGGCGCGCGGCGGCCACGGCCGCCGAGCTGTCCGCCGTGACGGGCCTCACGGTCACCCACGACGCCGGTCTGCGAGAGACCTGGGCCGGGGAGTGGCAAGGGCTCACGCACGAGGAGATCATCGGCCGGTACGGCGAGCAGTACGCCGCCTGGAAGCGGGGCGAGCCCGTACGCCGGGGCGGCGGCGAGCTGGAGACCGAAGTGGCCGACCGGGCCGCTCCGGTCGTCCTGGAACACGCTGACCGGCTTCCCGACGGCGGCACGCTCGTCGTGGTCAGCCACGGCGGCACCATCCGGACCACGATCGGTCGGCTGCTCGGACTGGAAGCCCACCACTGGGAGGGCCTCGGCGGACTCAGCAACTGCTGCTGGTCGGTGCTGGGCGAAGGCGCGCGCGGCTGGCGTCTGCTGGAGCACAACGCCGGAACCCTGCCCGAACCGGTGCTCGGCGACGACACCTGAGAAGCCGCCCGATCCCCCCGGAGAGCGGCTCCGGGAGGGCGGCACCGGCGGCTCCGGGAGGGCGGCACCGGCCGGATTTCACTTTCCGGCTGGTCACAGGCTAGAGTTCTTCTTGTTCGCAGCGCAGAAAACACCGAAACGGTGAGGACGCGAAGAACGACAGCGAACAGCGGGGCTATAGCTCAGTTGGTAGAGCGCCTGCATGGCATGCAGGAGGTCAGGAGTTCAATTCTCCTTAGCTCCACAGATGAAGATCCCGTCCCCTTGGGGGCGGGATCTTCTGCATATCGGGGTTCGGTGCCGGAACCGCCCCGACGGGCGGTCCCGCCGCAGCCCCGCCGTCCCTCCCCCCGGGGGCGCCGGCGGCGCTTCCGCCGACGTGCCGGCGCTCGTTTCTGCCGTCTCCCCGCCGCGGTCCGCTCCGCCCCGATCCGCGGCCGGTGGACGTCCGCCCCCGGTGCCCGCGATCCGGCAGGCTGCACTGACACGACGTCAGCCGCCTGCCGGGTGTGGCTCGGCGGGCTACCCGTCTTGCGGTGTCATGGCAGAATCGGAGCGCCGGAGGGGGCTACGGACCGATCGGGAGGGAGCGCCATGCCTGCGAGCCGCGTGCGGGTCCCCGGTCAGACGTGTGTGCCCGATGCCCCAGCTCCGCCCGCCCGTCCCGCAGTTACCGTGATTCCCGAACACCGGTCCGGTCCCGGCTGCCCTTCCCACGGCTCCTTCCAGGTGGTCCAGACACCGGGGGGCGGCGGGATCCGGTGCGCACGCACGGCCAGCGGCCACAGCTGGAGCTGACTGCATGGGTGCGCACAGGCGGAAATGCGACTGGTGTGGCAGCGGTACGCCCATCGTCAGGGACATGGATCCGGTCAACCCGGACTACCAGTACTGGTGCGAGGAGTGCGCGCGGGCGCTGATCATAAAAGGCGACCCCATCGAGACGTACCGCGAGCTGGAGGGGGAGCCGATCTACGGGCGGCTCCTGGAGGAGCACTGCACCCTCAAGCGCTTCTACTCCTTCGCCACGGCCTGACGGGAGCGACGGGTGCGCGCGGCGCGCGCTCGTCACGTCAGTGCGAATCGGTCATATCGGGCGGAGCTGGAATGGATTTGGGGACCACCGGGGAGGCCGTGTAATGTTCTCGATGTCGCCAAGGGAAACCGGACGGCGGCGAAACAAGGGGCTATAGCTCAGTTGGTAGAGCGCCTGCATGGCATGCAGGAGGTCAGGAGTTCAATTCTCCTTAGCTCCACAGTGAAGAAGGCGGGTCATCCGAATCGGAT
>NZ_JBHWZJ010000249.1:0-10620 GCF_042728415.1 Streptomyces sp. NPDC060198
CACTGGAAGGTGAGCGCGGTGCCCCGCCCGCTTCCGTACCGGGGCCCCGCCCCTCCCCCACACCCACTTTTCGTTTCGCCGGTGGACAACGGCGTCCACCCAGCTAGGAGTCTCCACCGTGGCCATTTCGGTCTTCGACCTGTTCTCGATCGGCATCGGGCCGTCCAGCTCCCACACCGTGGGCCCGATGCGGGCGGCGCGGATGTTCGCGCGCCGGCTGAAGAACGAGGGCCTGCTCGCGCCGACCGCCTCGATACGCGCCGAGCTGTACGGCTCCCTCGGCGCGACCGGCCACGGCCACGGCACGCCGAAGGCGGTCCTCCTCGGTCTGGAGGGCGAGTCCCCCCGGACCGTCGACGTCGAGTCCGCCGACGCCCGGGTCGAGCAGATCCGCTCCACCGGCCGCATCAGCCTGCTGGGCGCGCACGAGATCCCCTTCGACGCGGACGCGCACCTCGTCCTGCACCGCCGCAAGGCGCTCCCGTACCACGCCAACGGCATGTCGATCCACGCGTACGACGAGACAGGCGCGCTGCTGCTGGAGAAGACGTATTACTCGGTGGGTGGCGGGTTCGTCGTCGACGAGGACGCCGTCGGCGCCGACCGGATCATCCCCGACGACACCGTCCTCGCCCACCCCTTCCGCACCGGCGACGAGCTGCTCCGCCTGGCCCGGGAGACCGGACTCTCCATCTCTTCACTGATGCTGGAGAACGAGAAGGAGTGGCGCACCGAGGAGGAGATCCGTACCGGTCTGCTGGAGATCTGGCGGGTCATGCAGGCGTGCGTCGGCCGGGGCATGTCCCGCGAGGGAATCCTCCCCGGCGGCCTCAGGGTCCGCCGCCGCGCCGCCAACACCGCGCGCCAGCTGCGCGCCGAGGGCGACCCGCAGGCCCACGCGATGGAGTGGATCACCCTCTACGCGATGGCGGTCAACGAGGAGAACGCCGCCGGCGGCCGGGTCGTGACGGCCCCCACCAACGGCGCGGCGGGAATCATCCCGGCGGTGCTGCACTACTACATGAACTTCGCGGCCGGCGGCGCCACCCCGGAGGAGAAGGACGACAGCGTCGTCCGCTTCCTCCTCGCGGCGGGCGCGATCGGCATGCTCTTCAAGGAGAACGCCTCGATCTCCGGCGCCGAGGTCGGCTGCCAGGGCGAGGTCGGCTCCGCCTGCTCGATGGCCGCCGGCGCGCTCGCCGAGGTCCTCGGCGGCTCCCCCGAGAAGGTCGAGAACGCCGCCGAGATCGGCATGGAACACAACCTCGGCCTCACCTGCGACCCGGTCGGCGGCCTCGTCCAGATCCCCTGCATCGAGCGGAACGGCATGGCGGCGGTCAAGGCCGTCACCGCCGCGAAGATGGCCCTGCGCGGCGACGGCACCCACAAGGTCTCCCTGGACAAGGTCATCAAGACGATGAAGGAGACCGGCGCGGACATGTCGGTGAAGTACAAGGAGACCGCGCGCGGCGGGCTCGCGGTGAACATCATCGAGTGCTGAGGCTCTGGGCCCTGACCAGCGTTTTCGTCCCACTGGGCGCTGGTCGGGACGTCCTTCGCCCGCACAGGGGGAAGGTCTCCGGGAAGCTTCTGGCAGAGCCCTGCCGATCGGCGTCCGCGCGGTGGACGCCTCGCCCCCTTCCTCGACACAGCCGGCGCGCACGGCTCTCCGCGGCACCGCGAGCGAGCGCCCGCTCCTCGGCCCTTAAGGTCGTCCCGAACCACACGGGCACGTCGGGAACCGAACGGGAGAACACGATGGCTACGGACGACGCCGACGGCATCTACGGCAAGCTGCTGTCCCTGCTGGACGAGCGCGGGGCCGCGTACCGGGTGATCGAGCACGCCCCGGAGGGCAACTCCGAGGCGGTCAGCCTGCTCCGCGGCCACCCCCTCGGCCGAGCCGCCAAGTGCATCGTCACGATGGTGAAGGTCGGCAAGAAGGAGAAGCACTTCGTCCTGGTGGTCGTGCCCGGGGACAAGCGGGTCGACCTGGCGGCGGTGAAAGCGCTCTACGGCGGGAGTTACGCCTCCTTCGCCTCGGCCGACATCGCGGAGGAGCTGGCCAAGTCCCCGAGCGGCACGATCCTCCCCTTCTCCTTCGACGACCGGCTGGAACTGATCGTGGACCCCGCGCTGCTGGTCCACCCGGAGATGTATTTCAACGCCGGCCGCCTCGACCGCTCGCTCGCCCTCTCCACGGCGGACTTCCGGTCCGTCGCCGAGCCCCGGGTGGAGCCGGTCTCGGCGGACTGACGGGAGAGCCGGCGGGTGTCGGCCGGACGCGCGAAGACGCACCCCACGGGCCCCCTGTCGTGGCGACTTCGCACGGGGGGTCCGGCCCACGGAGTGACAGCCCGCGGATCGGCACCCGGTTCCCCGGTCCCGTGATCAACTTCGGTGGGAGGACGCGTACACGGACCGATGCGCGGTGGCGGTCCCGAGCGCGTGCCCACGCCACGACACTCTCTCGCCGAAGGAAGAACACCCCATGGACAGACGTGCACTGATGCTGGCGACCGGCGGACTCCTGGGTGGCGTCGGCACCGCCCAGGTGGTGGCGGGGTCGTCGGCCGTGGCCGCCGGAGCGGACGCCACGGCCGGCCCACTCTTCGACGTACGACTCTACGGGGCGGTCGGAGACGGCGTCGCCGATGACACTCCGGCCTTCCGCCGGGCACTGGCCGACGCCCGGGCGGTGCCGGGAGGCGGGGCGACGCTGTTGGTGCCGGCGGGCAGCTACCCACTCGGGGAGTCGTTGCTGCTCGGTCCTGGGATGAGCGTGCGCGCGTACGGAGCCCGGTTGTTCCGGACCGGCAACACCTCGGCCCTGGTCAAGAACTGGACGACCGGCATGCCCGCGGTCGGCGGGTACGCGGGAGCCGGGAACATATCCGTCTTCGGCGGCACCTGGGACATGCGTGGCAGCACGTTCACCTCGACATGCCCGGCCTTCGTCTTCACTCACGCCGACGGCCTCACCATGCGTGACGCTTCCGTCCTCGGCGTTCCCGAAGCGCACGCCGTCGAGATCAACGCGATGCGTCGGGTCAGGATCATCGACTGCCTCTTCGACGGCGTGTACGTGGCTCCCGGTACGCCCACCGTGCCGAATCGGCACGAGGCGGTGCAGATCACCGGTGCCACCAACGCGAACAACCTGCCGGC
The DNA here is from genome assembly GCF_042728415.1 of Streptomyces sp. NPDC060198. Classification (NCBI taxonomy): domain Bacteria; kingdom Bacillati; phylum Actinomycetota; class Actinomycetes; order Kitasatosporales; family Streptomycetaceae; genus Streptomyces; species Streptomyces sp. NPDC060198. The sequence continues at coordinate 3,169 of NZ_JBHWZJ010000249.1, forward strand.
ACCCGACTACGACGGTACTTCCTGCGAGGACGTGCTGATTTCCGGCTGCACCGTGCGCAACTCCTTCGCCGCCCTTGCCCCCTACGACGCCCTGTGCGGCGATCACTACGTCGCTTCGTCCGACGCCCCCCGCCCTCTGCACCGAAATATCCGCATTCTGGGGAACCGGGTGGAGGGCAGCGGCGCGTACGGCATTCGCGCCACCGATTGGCAGCAGTCGGTGATCTCCGGGAACACGATCGACTCTGCGGCGGTCAACGGCATCTACGTCACTTCCGGTTCCGGTAACCCCCTGCAGGACATCGCGGTGACTGGCAACACCGTCCGCGGCACCGGGTCGGGTGGCGCGATCGTGGTGTCCAACAGTGGCACGGGCCGGAACAGTTCGGTGGTCGTCAGCGACAACATCGTCCGTGGTGTGGCCGGCGAGACGGGTATCTACATCGGCCAGAGCGACGGCGCTTCGGTCACCGGCAACATCATCGCCACGACCCGCCACCCGGCCGGCGGCAACGCCCAGGGAATCCAGCTCCAGGGCTCCCCGAACGCATTGGTCACCGGCAACCACGTGTCGGACGTCGAGGGTGACGGCATCGGCATCGACAGCGCCTCGACCGGGGTACTGGTCGCCCAGAACACCGTGCTGAACGCCGCACGCAACGGCATCGCCATCTCCTCCTCCGACATCGCGGTGCGGGACAACCGGGTCACCGGGGCAGGCACCTCAGGTCTGGCGGGGACCTACGCCATCCGCATCGGCGGCAACGCGGTGAACGTGTCCTGCCAGGGCAACGTGTCCCGACCGGGTGGGGCAACGGGCGCCGAGGCGGGCATCGGCGTGATGGCGGGCAGCCAGGCTGCCTGGATCACCGGCAACGACATGCGCGGCTGGGGCACTGCGGCGGTCCTCGACCTGGCCTCCGGGACCGTGGCATCCAACAATCCCGGCTGAGGCGGCGGAGTTTTCCGGGGCCGGGCGGAGCGTCGCACCCCGCCCGGCCTTCGCCCGAGCCCGGCCCCGCCCTGATCAGGCGTTCATGAACTGGTCCACCCGCAGCGCCCGGTCGACGATGCGGACGTCGCCGAGGGTGCCGTGGAAGACCTGGCTGACGTTCCCGGCCCACTGGTAGCCGCCGACCAGGAACGGCTTGTGCAGCGAGGCCAGGCCGACCGCCTTCGAGGTGGGGTTGCGGCCCTCCTCGCAGCCGTTCACGTAGAGCTTGCTGACCTTGCCGTCGTTGACGACGGCGACGTGCCACCACTCCTGCTGCTGGAGCAGGTGGCTCCACGCGGTGGTCGCTCCGGCCATGTTGAGCGGGTAGGCGTTCCACTGGATCTCCAGGGAACCGCTGAGCCCCAGCGTCATGACCGGCTCGTCGGCGGTCGATCCGGGGCCGTTCTTCCCGGCCTCCGCGGCGGTCCCGGCGCGGCTGAGCATCGAGGACCAGCCGTTGCGGCCGCCGTTCCAGTCGGCGGGCACCTTGAAGAAGAGCTCGATGGTGTAGCCGTGCGGGAAGGTCTCCGCGTTGACCGGGGCCTTGTCGACGGTACGGAGGTAGGCGCCGGCCACCGGGTTGCCCTGGCCGGCGAAGACGAGGCCGCCGTGTCCTGGCTGGTCGGGGTGGTGGTCGCCGGTCCAGGTCAGCGCGTTCGCGGCGGCGCCCGGGACCTGCTGGAGGACGAGGTCGTTGCCGTGGCCCGACTGGTCCTGGACGACCGTACCGGCCGGCAGGTTGCCGCCCTCGGCGCCGGAGCCGTCGAACCGCCAGTACGCGAGGGTGCCGGGAACCAGCATCCGCCGGGCGGCGCGGGGGCCGCGCTCCGCGACCGGGGCGAAGCCGGCGAAGCGCTCGTCGAAGTCGATGTCCATGGAGAAGTAGTCGACCGGGGAGGTCAGTTCGATCTCCTTGGCGGCGGCGGCGTTCAGCTCGTCCTCGGCCGCGCGTTCCCGCATCCACGGGGAGAACGTCGCGATGTCGATCGTGCCCCGGTTGAGGTCGAAGCGGTACGACCGGAGCATGCCGGAACCGCCGTAGTAGCGGTCCTGGTAGTTGGTGATGTGCAGGTGCACGTCGTTGCCGGCGCTGTTCTTCTTCACGGTGGAGCCGGGCGGCCAGTAGTGGCCGTTCAGGGTGAGGAAGATCTGGTCGTTGTCCTTGATCAGCCCGTCCCACATCTGCTGCCCGTACGCCGAGAGTTCGGCGGAGCCGTCGTCGTACGAGCCGACGATCTCGTGGGTCGTCACGATCACCGGGAGGGTCGGGTTCTCCTTGATGACGGCGTTGGCCCAGGCGAACCCGGCGGCCGACATGCGCCAGTCGAGGGAGAGCACCATCCAACGTCGCCCGCCCGCACGGAAGATGTGGCTGGTGTTGTAGCCGTCGGCGCTGGAGGAGTGGTAGGCGGGCGACTTCCTGGCCCGCGCCGGGCCGAACGTGTCCAGGTACGGGGTCCGGCCCCGCTGGTCGTCCCCGCCGACGTCGTGGTTGCCCGCCAGCACGCCGTACGCGGCGCCCGCGTCGTCGAGCATGTCGAAGACCTCGGTCACGGCGGCGTACTCCTCGGCGTGGCCGTTGTTGGTCACGTCGCCGAGGTGGGCGAGGAAGACGATGTTCTCGTCGTTGCCGCCGGCCCGCCCGGCCGGGTCGAGGACGTAACGGAAGGACGCCTCCATCGGGGCCGGGTGGATCCGGTCGATGTCGAACATGTACTGGGTGTCGGGCATCACGACGAAGGTGAACCGCGGGTTCTCCGCGTCCGGGCTCCATGTGCCGCGCCTGCCGCGGCCGGTCTTCTTGTCGCCGGAGTGCGCGTCGGAAAGCGCGTCGGAGTGCGTGTCGGAGCGTTCGTCGGACGCGCCCGAGGCGAAGGCCGGCGTCGCGCCGAGCAGCCCGGTCGCCGTCGCGGCGGCCCCCGCGCCGAGGACACCGGCGCCCCGCAGGAAGGTGCGCCGGCTCCTGGCGGCGAGCCCTTCCCCGTCGAGGTCCGCGGTGCGCGGACAGCCGCAGTCGGCCGAATGCGTGGCCGCTTCCGTCAGCAGGCTCCGCTCCGGGGCGTCGGCGCTGTCGTCAGGGGTGGTGTGCATGCGTGCTCCCAGCGAAAAGAAGTGGATGCTCGCACGCTAGGAAGGCCACCGGGGCGGGCGGATGTCTCACCGGCGACCGTTCGCCCAACACTCCGACAACTCCGCGACCTCCCTGACCTGGGAGGGAGCCTCTCCCTACAACTCCACCTCGGCCCAGATGATCTTCGCGTCGTGGGTGTAGCGGGTGCCCCAGCGGGAGGCGAGCTGGGACATGATGAAGAGGCCTCGGCCGCCCTCGTCGCCGGCCCGGGCGTGCCGCAGATGGGGGGCGACGAGACTGGAGTCGCGGACCTCACAGGTGAGGGTGTGGGTACGGACCAGCCGCAGGGACAGCGGCGGGGTGCCGTAGCGCACGGCGTTGGTGACCAGCTCGCTGACGATGAGCTCGACCGCGTACAGCGCGTCCTTGGGGACCCTCCATTCGGCCAGGTGGGCGCGGGTCGCGGTGCGGGCTTTCGCCGGGGCACCCGCGTCGTCGTCGAGCAGGACCGTGACCGCCCGGGCCGCGCTGACCTCCATGGGGCGGGCGAGGAGCAGCACCGCGCCCTCCGGGTGGGCGACGGGCGGGTAGTTGTACATGATGGCGTCGGCGATCTCCCGGAGATCCCGGTCGGGCGGCGCGAGCACCTCGTCGACCGGGCGCAGGCCCGGGCGTTCGCGCAGGTTGCTGCTGCCGCTGTGCATGACCAGGAGGCTGCCCGGGGCCAGTTCGATCTCGGCGGTGGCGAAGGGGGCGCCCTCGGTCGCGGAGAGCGGCGGCCCCTCGGGCAGGTCGAACGGGAGCGGAGTGCCGTCCGGGCGGACGATGTAGGGGATCGGCGCCCCCGCCCTGGCCACCGTCCAGAGCCGGGTGAACGGGTCGTACTCCCCGTAGAGGCAGGTCGCCCTGAGGGGCCGGTGGCGCAGGGCGTCACCGACGGGGAGCGCCGCCCGCTCCTCGGCGAGCTGGACGGCGATGTCGTTGACCCGGGAGAACAGTTCTTCGGGTGAGAGGTCGAGGGCGGCGAGCGTGCGCACGGCGGTACGGAGTTGGCCCATGGTCGTCGCGGTCTGCACGCCTTGGCCGTCGACCCGGCCGACGACGAGGGCGGTCCGCGCGCCGGAGAGGGAGATGGTGTCGAACCAGCTGCCGCTGTTGCGTCCGGGCAGATAGACGTGGGCGGTGTCGACGGCGATCGGGGAGGCGGGGCCCGAGGGCAGCAGGCGTCGCTGGACGGTGGAGGCGACGCTGTGGTCGCGTTCGTAGCGCCGCGCGTTGTCGACGCTCAGCGCGGTGTGCGCGGCGAGCGTCACCCCGAAGGCGAGGTCGCTCTCGTCGTACGGCTCGCTCCCGGCGCACCGGTAGAAGCTGACGACGCCGAGCGCGGTGCCGCGCAACGCCAGGGGCGCCACGATCAGCGAGTGCGACCCGAACTCCGCGATGGACCTGGCCCGGTCGGGGTCGGTCTCGTACCAGGGCAGGTCGGGGGTGAGCTGCACCAGGCGGGGGTTGAGGTCGCCGAGCGAGAGGGAGTACGGGGTCGGGTGCGGCATCTCCCGTACGTCGCCCACCGGGTGGGCGGCCCCGTCCGCGCCGAGGGGGCCCCGGAACGCGATGCGGCGCAGCGGGGTGCCCCGGGCGGGCGGGCCGGTGAGGGCGTCGGCGCCGCGCAGGACGTCGTCCACGATCTCGACGACGGCGATGTCGGCGAACCCGGGGACCAGAGTCATGACCAGTTCCTCGCAGGTGGCGGCGAGGTCGAGGGACTGGCCTACGCGTTCGCGTACGGCGTCGAGGGCCGCGGCGCGGGCGGAGTTGCGTTCCTGGGCGGTGATGTCCGCGGCCAGCACGAGCAGTGCCGCCGGTCCCGGGTCCGAGGTGTCCGGCAGTGCGGCGGTGTCCGTGTCGGCGGCCAGCGGATGGAAGGCGACGGCGAAGGTGCGGTCGGTGCCGGCCGGGTCGGTGCGGTACGCCCTGGCGACGCCGACGGGGCCCTCGCTCCGGTCGGTCGCCGACGGGACGGACGAGGGGCGCTCCGGGGTGCCGGGTTCGAGGGCGCGCACCGCAGCGTCGGGGTCTTCGAGCCGGAACACCTCGGTCAGGAGCTGTCCCACCACCGGGTCAGGTGCCTCGCCGAAGGTCAGCGCGCCGGCCCGGACGATGCGCAGGTCCCGGTCGACCACGTAGGTGCGGATGACGGGGGCGGTCACGAGGGCGTGCAGCAGGGCGGGGGGTGCCGGGTCCGGGGGGACCGCAGACGGCAGGTCGTCGTCCGGCACTGCTCCACCACCGCCCTTCGAACACGACTTCGCCTCACCCCACTTTGGGACGCCCCACCAGCTCGCGCCATCGGGGGACGTACGGACGGAGGACGGGCGGCGACGGGCTGCGGGCGGGTGCCGGACCGGCCGCGGGAGGACGCCGGAGGGCAGCAGCCCCAAGGCTTCCGGCCGCGGGACGTCGGATTCGGGGGAGCGGGCCGGCGGTTTCGGGACCTCGGCCGAAGGACGCACGGCAAAGCTCCCCGAGCCGGTGGATAAACCCGTCGTACAAACGCCGAGACACCACGGAGTGGACTACGACGGTCATCAACCGCTCATAAAGTCACCAGTGTTCGGCGGCACCATACAATTTCGGTCACGGGCGACTTCCCTCAGCCGCTCGCCCGGGGTTGACTGGGTGTCACGCATGGTGACGCGACGGTTCGAAGTCCGGTTCCGCCCGGCCACCGAATACACCCGTTCGGCGGCCTCGACACGACAGGGAAGGAGAGGAAGGGACCACCACAACCCGCAGGGTGAAGCCTTGGCCAACGAAAACGGGTTCCGGAACGCTCGACTCCGTCGGCTCCCCACGACTTCGCGCTCCGTGTGCACCACGACCGCTCACCGAACCCACCCTCCATCCACATCGTCTTGACGAGGGGTACCAATGAGCCAGATCGCGTTACCGGCGTTTCATATGCCGTTCTCCAGCGCCGGCTGCAATCCGGGTCTGGAGAAAACCAAGGAGGCTGCCTGGAAATGGGCTGACTACCACGGCGTGGAACTCTCCCCGACGGCCCGGAAGAAAATGATCAGAACCCGGCCGGAGCTGTGGATCTCCCTCATCTTCCCGTCCGCTTCCCAGCAGCACCTCGACCTCTTCTGCCAATGGCTCTTCTGGGCTTTTCTGGTGGACGACGAATTCGACGACGGGCCCGCCGGACGCGACCCGCGGATGTGCGGGAGCGCGATCAACCGCCTCGTGGAGGTTCTCGACGGGGCCACACCCCACTCCGCCATGGAACTGACCCTGGAGGAGTTGCGGAACCGCACGTACCGCGAGCGATCGGCCGCCTGGGTACGACAGTTCCGTCGGGACACCGTGGCCTGGCTCTGGACCTACTACGCCGAGGCGGTCGAGCGCGCCGCCGGACAGGTTCCGTCCCGGGCCGAGTTCGCGAAACACCGGCGGGATTCCGTGGCGATGCAGCCTTTTCTCGATCTCCACGAGATCACGGCCGGCATCGATCTCACGGACGCGGCCCGGAGCCTTCCCGCGTACATCGCGCTCCGGGACGCGGTGACCGATCATTCGGGTCTCTGCAACGACATCTGTTCCTTCGAGAAGGAGGCGGCCATGGGCTACGAACACAACGCCGTCCGCCTCATCCAGCGCGACCGCGGCTGCACGCTCCAGGAGGCGGTCGACGAGGCCGCCGTCCAGCTCGCCCGGATAACGGAACGGGTTCGGCGCGCGGAAAGGGACCTGACCGAGGAAATGGACGCGGCCGGAATAGAGGGCGCGGAACGAGTCGCCCTCGAACGGTGCGTACGGGACTACCGCGGCCTCGTGCGGGGCGACTTCGACTACCACGCGCGGGCCGAGCGCTACACCAGGCCGGACCTGGTGGAGCCCGAGGAACGGAGCGAGCTCTCCCGGTTCTTCGCGGCGTGAACGACCACGCCCGGCCCCGGAACCGGGCGCCCGGATCGTCCGGGGGTTCCTGAGGAGAGGCCCTCCCGAGGGCCCGTCAGGCGCATGAGGCGCCCACGGCATGCGGCTTCCGGACTTTCGGCGGCGGAACCCCGGAAGCCGCATCCGGCGACGGCCCTGGGGAGCACCCCACCACCACTTGACGAACGGATGACCGAGACCGCACCCGTTCGAGTGAATTCCCGTGCGAGACTGTGCCCTCCGGCACCAAGGGGTCGGCTGTTTCCTGTGGGTTGCCCCGTATCGCGGAGGCGTCGTACCGACCACGCCCCAGGTTGAACCCCGACCGACGGATCGCCGTTCTCTCTCTCATCATCCTCGGGGAATCACACGTGAGATCAAAGCGAAGAATATGGGCCACGGCTGCCGTCGCGACGGCAGCCGTGGCGGGTGTCCTCGTGTTCCAGGG
>NZ_JBHWZJ010000250.1:0-10543 GCF_042728415.1 Streptomyces sp. NPDC060198
TCCATGGCCACCGTGGTGGTGGTCTTGTCCCCGGTGTGGGTCAGGTCGTCGATGCCCGCCGAGGCGGACGTCATCACGGCTTCGGTGCGCAGCGGGTTGATCTCCGAAACGGCACCGACAAACGTGGTCTTACCCACGCCGAAGCCCCCTGCCACCACGATCTTCGCCGAGGTGGTGGAGCGGGCCGCTCCGCCGCTAGAGCTTGCGAAGTCCACTGAGCACCCTTTCGAGCAGTGTCACATCTGGCTGGCCGCCGGCGGTCTCGTCGCCGCCGGGCTGATGGATAGCGACGAGTCCGGCCTCGGCCAGGTCGGCAACGAGGATCCGGGCAACGCCGAGCGGGATCGAGAGAAGGGCCGAGATCTCGGCCACCGACTTGATCTCGAAGCAGAGCCGGCAGATCCGCTGGTGCTCGGGCAACTGCCCTTGCAGCCGGGACGGATCGGCCGTCGTACTGACCAGCGCCTCGATGGCGAGCTGGTAACGCGGCCTTGTCCGCCCGCCGGTCATGGCGTACGGACGGACCAACGGGTTGTGAGCGGCGGGCGCCGACGGCGCGGGCCTCGAAGGCCGCTGCGCCACCGGCTGGATCCGGGGCGCCGGGGCGTCGAACCGCTGCGGCGGCTCCTGCCGGGGCTGCCACTCGGACTGCTGCCGCTGGGACCATTCCGGCCCCGGCTGCTGAGGCCAGTCGGCTCCGCGCGGGTGCGACTGCACGGGCTGCTGGGGCGGGAGATAAGGGTCGTAACCCTGCACACCGCCCTCGGCGCTCGGCGCGGAGGGGAAGTTGAAGCGGTTTTCCCCGTGCTCGTCCGGAACCCGCTGACTGCCGTCATACGGGTGTCCGCCTGTGGGTGCTGCCACGTCTCCTCCTCCTACTGCCGTTCGCCGATCCCAGTGGGGCCGCGCCACCGCACCCTATGGCGCGGTGACGAGAAACGCACTGTCTGTCTCCTAGTTGAGAAGACTTCCCTGGAGCTCGGCGCGAAGATCGGGCGTCAGAACACCGCCCGCACGGTCCACCAGAAGTGCCATTTCGTACCCAACCAGGCCGATATCGGCGTCCGGGTGGGCCAGGACGGCCAGCGAAGATCCGTCGGAAATCGACATGATGAAGAGAAACCCTCGCTCCATCTCCACAACGGTCTGGTTGACGGCGCCGCCCTCGAAGATCCGGGAGGCGCCCGCGGTCAGCGACGTCAGACCGGAGGCGACAGCCGCCAACTGGTCGGCGCGGTCACGCGGGAACCCCTCGGACATGGCCAGCAGGAGTCCGTCGGCGGAGACCACCACCGTGTGCGACACCCCGGGGGTGCTGTCCACGAAGCTGGTGATCAACCAGTTGAGATTCTGCGCCGCCTGGCTCATCGGGCTCACACTAACGCTCCTGGTTGTAGGTATTACTGCTGTCCGACCCCTGGTTGCGTCCCTGCTGGATGCCGCGCCGCAGGTTGCTCAACCTGCCGCGGATGTCCTCGGGAGCACGGGAGACCTGGGGGCCGCCCTGCTGGGTCTGCTCCGCGGTGCCCTCGACCAGATTGGCCTTGGGCACCCGCCGGGGAAGCCCCGAGAGGGTTATTCCGCCGGCTTTCGGGTCCCGGAGCTTCTCGGCCCGCTCCCAGCGCTCGTCGTTGGTCGAACGCCAGTCGTCCGTGCCTTCGCCGTCCCGCGGTCCGGCGGCAGACGGGGAGTCCTGCCGCTGGGGCTGGTCGGCGGCCGCGGACCGGTCGTTGCCCGGTCCGTCGGGCTGCCAGTGCTGCTGCCCGCCCCGGCGCGGGAGCCCCGCGTCGGTCATCTCGTGACCGGCGTTCGCGGTGGGACCCGAATGATCGAAGCCTACGCGCTCGGGCGTCTCCTCGGGAGCGCCGGGAGCGGATTCCGCTTCTTCCTGGGCCGAGGAGTCGTAACCGCTCTGGAAACCACCCTGTTCCGGCCACCCACCTTGCTGCTGCTGGTCACCGTGCGGCGTGAACTGATCACCGTACGAAGGCTGTTGGGTGTCCTGGGCCGCGTAGCCCTGTTCCGCATAGCCGTTTTGGGGAAGCTGCTCCGCGTCCGGCCGGTAGCCGGTGTCCGCCGCGTACGGGTCGTACGCCCCCTGGTGGCCGGACTGCTCGAAGCCCTGCTGCTGTCCGTAGGAGCCGGACTCGTAGGAACCCTGCTCGAACGTGCCCCGCGGGTAGCCGTTCTGCTCGTACGAGGGCTGCTCCTCGTAGCCGGCCTGCGGGTAGCCGTCCTGTTCGAACCGCTGCTGCGGGGCACCTTGACCGGCGCCCTCGAACGGAGACTGCTCGCCGCCGGTGTGCGCGGCCTCCAGGGCGGCCCGGCGCTCCTCGCGCATCAGCGAGCGGCCCACCGGGTCGAGGGTCGGCGAGTCCCCCTCGTAACGCGAGTCGTCGAAGCCGAGTTCGGCGGCGGTGCGCATCCCCGAGAGCTGCGGAGCGGAGGGCAGGGAGTCCTGCTGCTCCGGGATGATCGAGGAGACGGTGAAATCGTCCGCGGCGACGGGTTCGCCACCACCACCGTGGGTGATCGCGTCCGGCAGCATGACCAGGGAGGTGGTACCGGCCTGCTCGCCCGAGGGGCGCAGCTGGACCCGGACGCCGTGGCGGTCGGAGAGCCGGCCGACCACGAAGAGGCCCATCCGCTGGGAGACCGCGGCATCCACGGTCGGCGGGTTGGCGAGCTTGTGGTTGATGTCGGCGAAGTCCTCGGCGGTGAGGCCGATTCCCTTGTCGTGGATCTCGATCATCACGCGGCCGTCCGGCAGCCGGGTCGCGGTGACGCGGACCTTGGTCTGCGGCGACGAGAACACCGTGGCGTTCTCCAGCAGCTCCGCCAGCAGGTGCACGAGGTCGGTCACGGCCTGGCCGTGGATCTCGGTGTCCGGGACCCCGGTGAGCTCGATGCGCTCGTACGACTCCACCTCGGAGGAGGCGGCGCGGAGCACGTCCACCAGCGGCACCGGCTGGTTCCAGCGGCGGCCCGGCTCCTCGCCCGCGAGAACCAGGAGGTTCTCGCCGTTGCGCCGCATGCGGGTGGCCAGGTGGTCCAGCTTGAAGAGGCTCTCCAGCTGGTCCGGGTCGGCCTCGTTGTTCTCCAGGCCGGTGATGAGGGTCAGCTGGCCCTCGATGAGCGACTGGTTGCGGCGCGAGAGATTGGTGAAGATCGCGTTGACGTTCCCCCGCAGCATCGCCTGCTCCGAGGCGAGACGGACGGCCTCCCGGTGCACCTGGTCGAAGGCGCGGGCGACCTCGCCGATCTCGTCACTGGTATTGATCGGGATGGGCTGGACCCGGGTGTCGATCCGGCCCGGTTCGGTCCGCGACAGCTGGTCGACCAGCGACGGCAGCCGCTGCTCGGCGACCTCGAAGGCGGCGGCGCGCAGCCGGCGCATCGCCCGGCTCATCTGGCGTGCCATGAATCCGGCCACGACGAACGCGGCGAGCAGGGCGACGACGACGATCGAGGCGCTGACGATGGCGTCGGTCTTGGCGTCGGAGGAGATCTGCGCGGCCTCCTCCACAGCCTTGTCGACGAGCTCGTCCGTGACGGTGGCGTACCCCTCGAACTTCGCGGTGGAAGCGGCCAACCAGGTCTCCGGGGTGATTCCCTTCGCCTCCAGCTCGGACGGGGAAAGCCCCTTGCCGATCTGCTCGGCCATGCCGTCGAAGACCGAGCCACCGACGCTGGGCGGGGCGACGAACGGAGCCCCGGCGGCCTCGGCCTGCTCCTTGGCGGCCTTCAACTGCTCGGCGCCCTCCGCAGCCTTGCCGGCCATGACCGTCTTGAGGCGGTTCACGTCCGCCTCGGTGCCGCCGGAGTTGAACTCGCCGAGCGCGATCTGTTCCAGGTAGTTGTACGAGCCGAAGGCCTTGACCTGAGCGTTGAAGGTGCTCTCCTTCTCGCTCGGACGCACCAGCAGGTGCAGTCCGATGGAGCGCTGGAGCGATTCGGCGGCCTGCGAGAGTTCGAGCGCGTAGACGGTACGGCCGTAACTGGTGACGTTGCCGGTACCCAGACCGAGCTCGTTGGCGAACTCCATCAGCGAGTGCTGGATCTGGGTGTAGCCCTCCTCGGTGCTCACCGGGTCCAGGTTCGTGGAGTACGCGGACTTCCGCAGCGCGGCGAGCTTCGGCTCCTCGCCCCTGAAGAGCTTCAGCCGGCGCAGCAGACCGGCGGTCTGCGGCATGCCGGCCACCGCGTCGGTGAACCCCGACGCCGCGGCGTCGGTGGCGGCACGGCTCCGCGTCACGACGGAGTCGGTGGACTTCTTCGCCAGAAGGGGCTGTGCGGTGAGGTCGCGCTCGTTCAGCAGCGCCTGTCCGTACACCGAGGCCGCACGGACGACGAACGCGGTCTTCTCGGCGTCCTGCGCCTCGTTCCAGGTGTCGATCGACCCCTTCACCTGGAAGCCGCCCATGATGAGGCCCACCAGGGCGGGGATCAGGAGGATCGCGTTCAGTCGCGTCGCCACACGCCAGTTGCGGGGGGACAGCTTGCTCGTGCTGCCGACGGGCGGTGCGCCGTCGACCGTGTCCGTACGGTCGGCGCGCTCCCCGGGGGACACAGCGGTGCGCGGCGGCGTGAAGTTGCCCCGCTCAGGCTGCGTCGGGGAGCCTTCGTTGCTTCGCCTCACTCGACCAACAACCTCTCGGCGTCGGCACCTACGTTGTGCCGGTAAATTCGTTCAGGGCCGTACTACTCGGGAGTTCGCCGCATTCCAGCATGGGGACCTGCCGCGTTCCAAACACTCGAACCCGATCGGTCCGAGTGGCGCATGCCTCAGATAAAACGGGCATAAAGAACGAGCCCCGCCAAAAGGCGAGGCTCACATGAGCGGAGTGACACCGGGCGGATGCGTCGGGTGTCGGCCCACTGGAAATTCTCTGTCGAAACGTTATGAACGCGGGGGCGGATCGTGTCGAAGGACACAGGACCACCCCCGCGTGACTACGGCAACTTACCTACGTCGATACCGACTTATGCCTACTTGAGCCGGGCCATGAGGGCGTGTTCGACGAGGGTGATGAGGGCGCTCTTGGCGTCCGAGCGGTGTCGGGCGTCGGTGGTGAGAATCGGGGTGTCGGGTCCGATCTGGAGTGCCTCGCGTACCTCGTCGGGGGTGTACGGCTGGTGTCCGTCGAAGCCGTTGAGGGCGATGACGAAGGGGAGGCCGCTGTTCTCGAAGTAGTCGACGGCGGGGAAGCAGTCGGCGAGGCGGCGGGTGTCGACCAGGACGACGGCGCCGATGGCGCCGCGTACGAGGTCGTCCCACATGAACCAGAAGCGGTCCTGTCCGGGGGTGCCGAACAGGTACAGGATCAGGTCCTGGTCCAGGGTGATGCGTCCGAAGTCCATGGCCACCGTGGTGGTGGTCTTGTCCCCGGTGTGGGTCAGGTCGTCGATGCCCGCCGAGGCGGACGTCATCACGGCTTCGGTGCGCAGCGGACTGATCTCCGAAACGGCACCGACAAACGTGGTCTTACCCACGCCGAAGCCCCCCGCCACCACGATCTTCGCCGAGGTGGTGGAGCGGGCCGTACCGCCGCTAGAGCTTGCGAAGTCCACTGAGCACCCTTTCGAGCAGTGTCACATCCGGCGTTCCGCCGGCCTCTCCGTTGCCCGGCTGGTGGATGGCCACCATGCCGGCTTCCGCCAGGTCCGCGACAAGGATCCGTGCCACCCCGAGCGGCATGGACAGCAGAGCCGAAACCTCGGCCACCGACTTGACCTCGCGGCAGAGGTGGCAGATCCGCTGGTGCTCGGGCAGCAGCGTTCCCAGGTGCGCGGGGTCGGCCGTCGTACTGACCAACGCCTCGATGGCGAGCTGGTAACGCGGTCGTGTCCGCCCGCCGGTCATGGCGTACGGACGAACCAGCGGCTGGTCGCCCTCCCCGTCGTACGACGCGTGGTGCAGGGCGCCGTACGGATCGGGTGAGGCGGGTGGCGGGGTCATGAATCCTCCGGGCGTGACAGCGAGGTGTCTACTCGCCGTCTGCAAGGGGCCGGTGGGGGCGGTGAGCGGCCGGACGAGTGAGGGTGGTGGGCAGTACCTGAGGAGATCTGGAGGGATTTCCGCTGCGTGGCCGCCTAGTGGAGCAGACTTCCTTGGAGCTCGGCGCGCAGGTCGGGCGTGAGGACGGTTCCGGCACGGTCGACCAGCAGCGCCATCTCGTAACCCACGAGGCCGATGTCGGCCTCCGGGTGTGCGAGCACGGCCAGCGACGAGCCGTCCGAGACGGACATCAGGAACAGGAAGCCGCGCTCCATCTCCACCACCGTCTGGCTGACCGCGCCGCCCTCGAAGATCCGGGAGGCGCCGGCCGTCAGCGAGGTGAGCCCGGAGGCGACCGCGGCCAGCTGGTCGGCGCGGTCGCGCGGGAATCCTTCGGACATGGCCAGCAGGAGTCCGTCGGCGGAGACCACCACCGTGTGCGACACCCCGGGGGTGTTGTCCACGAAGTTGGTGATCAGCCAGTTCAGATTCTGGGCGGCCTGACTCATGGGGCTCAACTAACGCTCCTGCTGGTGAGTGGGGCCGAGTTGGAAGCTGCCGGTCGACTGGCTGTTCGCCTGCCGACCCTGCTGGATGCCCCGGCGGAGATTGGTCAGACGCCCGCGCACGTCATCGGGCGCACGCGAAACCTGAGGTCCGGTCTGGTGATTCTGCTGCTGAGCGGTACCGGGAACCAAATTGGCACGCGGAACCCGCCGGGGAAGCCCCGAAGTGGTGACACCGCCGGCGGCCGGCTTCTTGACCCGCTCGGCCTGACGTACGAGTTCGTCGTTGGGCGAAGCCCGCCAGGGACCGGCCGGGGTGGCGTCACCGGAGGCGCGACGCGGAGCCGCCGGAGCCGGAACACCGTCGGACGGCGAAGGGAGCGCAGCCTCGGCCGGCCGGCCGCCCTGCTGCGGACCGTGGAACCAGTTCGTCTCGAGCGTGTCGTACAGCGGGGTGCGGCCGTCACCCGGACCGGCCGGCGGCAGCGCCTCCGGCGTGGGACGGCGCGGCGGCAGCGAACGCTGGGGCGGCTCGGCCGCCGGAGCCGGACGCGGCACACCGTGCTCGTCGGCGTTGCCGTACTGGCGCGGAGCGGGCAGACCCTGGTCCGGAGCCCCGAAGTCGGGACGGGCGAACTGCGCGGTGCCCGCAGGGTCCTGAGGCTGCTGGACCTGCGGCGCCGAGAAGTCCGGGCGGGCGAACTCCGAGGTGGAGCCCGGCCCCTGGCGGTCGTCGCCGGGAGTGCGCCGGTTCAGCGGGGAGTTGAAGTTCCGGTTCGGCACGGGTCCCGTACCGGCCGCGAACTGGCCCGTGGACTCGGCCTCTTCGTGCCCCCGGGGCGCGTCGGCCGGACCGCGGCGCTGGGCGCCCCGGTCCTCCATGCCCCAGGAGGTGGTCTGCGGCTGCGATTGCTGCGGCTGCGGGTTGCCCCCGGGCAGCTCGGCCCGCGGACCGCCGGGCGGCGGCAGCTGACGGCCGGGACCGCCGGGCTGCTGGAACCCGCGCTGACCCTGGCCGTCCTGGGGCCGGCCGTTCTGGTCGCGGCCGAACGCGGGCTGACCGCCCTGGCCCGGAGCGCCCTGCCCGAACTGATCGCCCTGGCCCGGAGCGCCCTGCCCGAACTGATCGCCCTGGCCCGGAGCGCCCTGGCCGAACTGATCCCCCTGGCCCTGGCCGAACTGACCGTTCTGACCGAACTGATCGCCCTGGCCCTGGCCGAACTGACCGTTGCGGCCGTTCTGGTTGCCCGGGTCGGCGGGGTTGCCCTGCCACTGCTGCTGTCCGTTGGCTCCGCCGAACACGTCCTGCCGTACGGGACGGCCACCCTGCTCCGGCCGGCCCATCGGGGCCTGCTGTCCCAGGGGCGCCTGAGCTCCCGTCGGGGCCTGCGGTGCCTGGGCGTTGTGCCCGAAGAGGTTCGGCTGGTCCTGCTCAGGACCGCCCTGCGCGCCGCGAGCGCCCAGCCGGGCGCCACCGCCGAGGGCGCCGCCCTGCCGCTGCGGCTCGGGTCGCCCGAAGTCCTGCGGACCCTGCGGACGACCGGCCTGCGGGCCGCCCGGCTGCCGCTGAGGCATGCCCGCCTGCGGTCCGCCCTGCGGTCCGCCCTGCTGGGGGCCGCGTGCCGTGGTGTCGCGCGACGGCAGCGCCGCACGCGGACCGGAGCCCGCGCCGACCTGGCCGCGCGCGGCACCCGGGAGTCCCTTGGCCCCGGCCGAAGGACCGCCGAGACCGGCACGCGGAGCGCTGCCGCCGGCGAGCAGACCGCCGGGGGCCTGCTGCTGGCCCGCGCCCTGCTTGGTCGGCGGCTGCTTGCCGCCGTGCGCGACGTCCACGGGCAGCATGACGAGCGCCGTGGTGCCGCCGGAGTCGGAAGGCCGGAGCTGGATGCGGATGCCGTGACGCAGGGAGAGCCGGCCGACCACGAACAGACCCATGCGGCGGGAGACCGACACGTCCACGGTGGGCGGCGAGGCGAGCCGCTCGTTGATCGCCGCGAGGTCCTCGGGCGAGAGGCCGATACCGGTGTCGTGGATCTCGACGAGCACCCGGCCGTCCGGCAGGGCGTGACCGGTGACCCGGACCTTCGTCTGCGGCGAGGAGAACGACGTGGCGTTCTCCAGCAGCTCGGCGAGCAGGTGCACGAGGTCGTTGACGACCCGGCCGGCCACTTCGGTGGCGGGCACCGCGGCCAGTTCGATGCGCTCGTACTGCTCCACCTCGGAGGCGGCGGCGCGGAGCACGTCGACCAGCGGGACGGGGCGGGTCCAGCGGCGTCCCGGTTCCTCACCGGCGAGGACGAGAAGGTTCTCGCCGTTCCGGCGCATACGGGTCGCGAGGTGGTCGAGCTTGAAGAGCGAGGACAGCTGGTCCGGGTCGGCCTCGCGGGACTCCAGCTCGGAGATGAGCGAGAGCTGGCGCTGGATGAGGCCCTGGCTGCGGCGCGAGAGGTTGGTGAACATCGCGTTGACGTTCCCTCGCAGGAGGGCCTGCTCGGCGGCGAGGCGGACGGCCTCGCGGTGCACGTCGTCGAAGGCCGCGGCCACCTGGCCGATCTCGTCGCGGGAGTGGACACCGACGGACTCGACGGAGGTGTCGACGTCCTGCGGGTCGGTCTCGGAGAGCTGGCGGACGAGCTCGGGCAGCCGGTCCTGGGCGACCCGGGTCGCGGTGTCCTGGAGGCGGCGCAGTGAGCGGATCATGGACCGGGCCACGACGAAGGCGCCGACGAGCGAGACGCCGAGCACCAGCAGGATGATGGCACCGTTGAGGATCGCCTCGCGCTGGGAGGCCTCGCGCAGTTCGCGGGCCTTGCCCTCCATGTCGCTGAGGAGGGTCGCCTCGATGGTCTCCATCGCCTGGATCTTGGTGGAGCTCTGGTCGTACCAGTCGAGGTACGAACGCGGCTTGCGCCCGTTCATGCCGACCGTCGTGTCCAGCACCTGCTTGGCGTAGGTGTTGGCCGCCTGGATCTCCGGGTTGCCGCTGTCGAGCGGTGCGGTGAGGTCGGAGGCGCTGTTCCCGGTGGCCGCGTAGATGGTCTCGAAGGAGTTCATCGCGAGGCTCTCCTTACGGAGCGCGTTGCGACCGAACTGCTTGTCGTTGTCGTCGAGCCGTGTCTTCGTGCTGTTCCCGCCCGGCAGCGCCGCGGCGATGATCGCCCGCTGGACCGAGGCGTACTCCTTCGCGGAGGAGAAGGCGGCCAGCGCACGGGTGCGCTTGATCATCTCCGGGCTGGAGGTCGCCTGGGCCATGTCCTGCGAGAGGCTCAGCAGCGAGGTGATCAACTGGCTGTACTGGTCGATCGTGTTGACGCTCGGAGTGCCCTTGGCGTACGCGGTCTTGCGGATGTCGCGGATCTGCCCGAGCTGCGTCGCGATCATGTTGACGCTGGCGTGGATGCCTTCGAGGGCCTCGTCGTTCTGGGTGTCCCCGATCGCCATCGTGGCGTCGAGGAAGGCTTCCTTGGCGCGGTCCGTCTTCTTCCGGGGTTCGGTGACCTTGTAGTTGGTCGCCTTCACGCCGTTGGAGAGCGGTCCCGCCGACTCGTCGCGCTCGACCTGCAGGGCCTGCGCGAGGGCGGTCGCCTGCTTGGTCATCTGCGTCAGCAGCTGCATGTGCTCCAGCTGCTGCATGTCGTTCATGGACTCGTTGATGCGGAGTCCGCCCAGCGAGGTCGCCGCGACCACGGGGAGTGCCAGGAGGGAGACCAGGCGGGTACTGATGCGCCAGTTACGCAGGGCTACGCGTGAACCCGTACTCACCGGGTCCCGGGGTTTCGCCGCCGCTGCCGGCTCGGCGCTTGTCGTCGTCGTGGAACCCGGGCGAGGAGTCTGCTCCGCGCTCTCGCCGGCGCCTGCCGACCCGGGGTTCTGGGCGTGCTGGGGCGAGGAACCGCGGTCGGTCCCGCCGCGCGGCTCCTGTTCCGCCGGAGCGCTGCCATCCCTCTTGAAACGTCCCTGCACTAGCGTCGCAACCTCTGGACCAGGCGTCCCTCCGCATGCGCGGCGGTGACGGTGTCGGCGTCGTGGGGCGCTGGAC
>NZ_JBHWZJ010000251.1:0-10513 GCF_042728415.1 Streptomyces sp. NPDC060198
GTGGGCGTCACGGCCGTCTTGTCACATAGGAACAAGTCACGTCTCAATGAGTCGAACCGGACCGGAGCGCATCAGAACAGCACGCGCGCCAACGCCGTACGGGCCGCGGCGACCCGGGGGTCGTCCGGACCGATGACCTCGAAAAGCTCCAGCAGCCGCACCCGAGCCGCGTCGCGGTCGTCGCCGAACGTGCGGCGGACCGTCTCCACGAGGCGCCCGAACGCGTCCTCGACATGACCCCCGACGAGGTCGAGGTCCGCACCGTCGATCTGGGCGGCGACATCGGCAGGGTTCGCGGCGGCCTTCTCCCGCACCTCCTGCGGGTTCATCTTCTGCACCCGGGCCAGGAGTTCGGCCTGCGCGAGACCCAACTTGGCTTCCGGGTTGCCCGGGTCGTCGGAGAGGACGTTGCGGTACGCCTGCACCGCACCCGGGAAGTCGTTGGCGTCCAGGGCCACCGAGGCGGCCTCCAGCAACGCGTCGTACGGGCCGGCCGGGACCTCGGCGGGGACCGCGTCGGGGCCCTCGGCGTCCGGGTCGACGGCGATCCCGGTGAGGCCGAAGCGCTCCTCGCCGACCTGGATCAGCTGGTCCAGGGTCTCGCGGATCTGGGCCTCGGGCGCGGCTCCCTGGAAGAGCGGGAGGGCCTGGCCCGCGACGACGGCGAAGACCGCCGGGATGCCCTGGATGCCGAACTGCTGCATCAGCATCTGGTTGGCGTCGACGTCGACCTTGGCGAGCAGGAAGCGGCCGTTGTAGGCGACGGCCAGCCGCTCCAGCAGGGGGCCCAGCTGCTTGCAGGGCTCGCACCACTCGGCCCAGAAGTCGATGACGACGGGTACTTCGGCGGAGCGCTGGAGGACATCGCGCTCGAAGGAGGCTTCGTCGACGTCGATCACCAGGGCGGACGGCGCGACGGCGCCGGTGCCCCCCTTGCGGGCGGCCTCGGCACGGGCCTGCTCCGCCTTGGCCTTGGCCTCTCCGGCCGCCTTGACAGCGGCGAGGTCGACGACGCCGCTCATGGACATGTTCCTAGGCTGCATGCGTACATCCTCCCCCCTGTGCCCGCCGTTCCGGAAAGCGATCGGTCAACCGGGTCCTGCCGCCGCCCCGGCCGGTGTGCGGGGCGGACGGACGGACACGGCTCGGGAGGTACGAACCTCCCGGTCGCGGTGCCGGATTCCTGCCCCCGGCACCGCCAGGTCGGCACCGGATCCCCATCCGGCGCCCCCACGTGGCTGTCGCTCGTTCGTGGCGCGGGCCAACGGGCCGATGCCCGGAGGTCCTTACGCTACGACCCGTAGCGTAACTGGCGAGTAGCCTCTCTGAACAGGACACCTCGGTGATCTGTCTCACCCGCATCCGGAGCGGGCCGCCGTACCTACTCGCGGGTAAGGTCGCTCCATGCCGAGCAGCAACGACCTCCCGTCCAACCGCCCCGGCCGCCCCCGCAGTGTCGGTGCCGACACCGCGATCCTGGAGGCGACCCGGGCGTCGCTGGTCGAGCTCGGCTGGTCGAAGCTGACGATGGGGGACGTGGCGGCGCGCGCCGGGGTCGCCAAGACGACGCTCTACCGCCGGTGGGCCGGCAAGAACGAGCTGGTCGTGGACGCCGTCGCCGTGCTCTTCGACGAACTCGAACTCCCCGACCTCGGCAGCCTCGCCGCCGACGTGCAGGGTGTGGTGCTCCAGTTCGCGGAACTGCTGGAGCGCCCGGAGACCCGGACCGCGCTGATGGCGGTGGTCGCCGAATCGACGCGCGACGCGGCCCTGCGCACCCGCATACAGGACTCGATCGTCAACCGCCAGAAGCGGCTGGTGGTCCAGGGCCGTCGGCGGGCCCAGGAGCGCGGCGAGCTGCCGCCCGAACCGGACGGCCGGACGGCCTCGCTGGCGGCCGATCTGATCTTCGACGTGATCGCGGGCGCGGTGGTGCACCGGACGCTGGTCAGCGCCGAGCCCGTCGATGCCGACTGGGCCCGGCGCTTCACCTCGCTGCTGCTCTCCGGCCTGGGCGCGGTGGCGTAGGAAGCCCGGCAGCACCCGCGCGCCGCCTCAGAACCCCGGCGGTTCCGTGTAGACGCCCCACTCCTCGCGCAGCACACCGCAGATCTCGCCGAGAGTCGCCTCGGCGCGGACCGCCTCCAGCATCGGCGGCACCATGTTCGATCCGTCCCGGGCGGCGGTGAGCATCGCGTCCAGCGAACCGCGCACCCTCGCCTCGTCGCGGGCCGCCCGGCGGGCGCCGAGGGCGCGCACCTGCTCGCGCTCGACCTCGTGGCTCACCCGCAGGATCTCCAGGTCGCCGGTGACCGAGCCGTGGTGGACGTTGACACCGACGACCCGCTTCTCGCCCTTCTCCAGGGAGCGCTGGTAGGTGAACGCGGAGTCGGCGATCTCCCCGGTGAACCAGCCGTCCTCGATGCCGCGCAGGATGCCCGAGGTGATCGGGCCGATGGGGTGGCGGCCGTCCGGATGGGCGCGGGTGCCGCGCTCCCTGATCCGCTCGAAGATCTTCTCGGCGTCCGCCTCGATCCGGTCGGTGAGCTGCTCGACGTACCAGGACCCGCCGAGCGGGTCGGCCACGTTGGCGACGCCGGTCTCCTCCATCAGCACCTGCTGGGTGCGCAGCGCGATCTCGGCGGCCTGCTCGGAGGGGAGGGCGAGGGTCTCGTCGAGGGCGTTGGTGTGCAGCGAGCTGGTGCCGCCGAGGACGGCGGAGAGCGCCTCGACCGCGGTGCGCACGACGTTGTTGTACGGCTGCTGGGCGGTGAGGGAGACCCCGGCGGTCTGGGTGTGGAAGCGGAGCCACTGGGCCTTGTCGGTCCTCGCGCCGTACGTCTCCTTCATCCAGCGGGCCCAGATCCGGCGGGCGGCACGGAATTTGGCGATCTCCTCGAAGAAGTCGAGGTGGGCGTCGAAGAAGAAGGAGAGGCCGGGCGCGAAGGTGTCCACGTCGAGCCCCCGGGAGAGGCCCAGCTCCACGTAACCGAAGCCGTCGGCGAGGGTGTAGGCGAGCTCCTGCGCGGCCGTGGATCCGGCCTCTCGGATGTGGTAGCCCGAGACGGAGAGCGGTTTGTACGCGGGGATGGCGCGGGCGCAGTGCTCCATCAGGTCGCCGATGAGCCGCAGATGGGGTTCGGGCTGGAAGAGCCACTCCTTCTGGGCGATGTACTCCTTGAAGATGTCGGTCTGGAGGGTGCCGTTGAGCACGGCGGGATCGACGCCCTGGCGTTCGGCGGCGACGAGGTACATGCAGAAGACCGGGACGGCGGGTCCGCTGATCGTCATGGAGGTGGTCACCTCGCCGAGGGGGATGTCCCGGAAGAGGACCTCCATGTCGGCTGCGGAGTCGATGGCGACCCCGCAGTGGCCGACCTCGCCGAGCGAACGGGGTTCGTCGGAGTCCCGGCCCATCAGGGTCGGCATGTCGAAGGCGACACTGAGCCCTCCGCCGCCCGCGGCGAGGATCATCTTGTACCGCTCGTTGGTCTGCTCGGCGTTGCCGAAGCCGGCGAACTGGCGGATGGTCCAGGTGCGGCCCCGGTAGCCGGTCGGGTGGAGTCCCCGGGTGAACGGGTACTCGCCGGGCCATCCGATCCGCTCGAACCCCTCGTACGTGTCGCCGGGGCGGGGCCCGTACACCGGGTCCACCGGGTCCCCGGACAGGGTGGTGAAGTCCGCGTCGCGTGTGCGGGCCTGGTCGTAACGGGCCTGCCAGCGTCGGCGGCCCTCCTCGATCGCGTCAGCGTCCATACTGTCGAATTTACTAGGACGTCCTACTATCTGTCGATGACAAACCGCCCGGCACGCGGACGGAGTCCGGTACGGGGCGGTTCGGGTCGTGCGGACGGGCCGGGCCCGTCGGGCGTCAGCCGTTCTTGACGGGGCTGCCCTGCTCGGACCGGTTCGCGGCGGCGGCCGGCGCGGCGCCCGCGATCAGCGGCTCGACCTCGCGGACGACCGTGCGCTCCACGAAGAACGCGGCGGTCGGGATGGTGCCGGCGATGAGCACCCAGAGGAGCTTGCCGACCGGCCACTTCGCCTTGGACCCGAGGTCGAAGGCGAAGAGCAGATAGATGATGTAGAGCACGCCGTGGATCTGGGAGACGACGAGCGTCAGGCCCTCGCCCTTGTCGAATCCGTACTTGAAGACCATGCAGAGGCAGAGGATCAACAACATGACGGCGGTGACGTAGGCCATCACCCGATAGCGGGTCAGCACGCTGCGTTTCATGACATCGAGACTAGCCGGAGCCGTGGGGCGATCTTGCAGCGGGCACACCCCCGCACGAGCGGCGCGCGAGTGGCCCGCGCGTGCCCGCCGGCCGTGTCCGGCAATTCACGTCGGATCAGCGGGCGGCGTCCGGTGCGGTGCATCGCAAGGCGGCGGACCGCCCATGTACGAGATGCACACGGGCGGTCCGACAACGCCGCGAGATGCCGTGCCGGACACCGCCCGCCCGGCGGGAATTGCCGGAGGCGGCCTCAAGCGTCGTGCGTGCCGGGCGTCGCAGGACGGGCGGGACTGTCGGGCGGCGTCCGGTGCGTGCGATCGCACGGCGGAGGGCCGCCCCGATACCGGATGTACCGGGGTGATCCCGACAACGCGGCGAGCGGGCGTGCCGGGCGTCGCAGGACGGGCGGGACTTTCGCAACGCGCTTTAGGCGTCCTCGAAGTCCTGGGCAGCGACCCGCAACGGCCGGAGCATCGCGAAGATCTCCGCGCACTCCTCGGCGTCGTACACGCCCAGCCCGAAGTCCATCGCCATCAGTTCCTCGGTGGCCGCCTCGACCACCTCGCGGCCCTTCTCGGTGATGGAGGCGAGGGTGCCGCGCCCGTCGTTGGGGTTGGGGCGCTTGTCGACCAGGCCGGACCGCACCAGCCGGTCGACGGTGTTGGTGACCGAGGTCGGGTGCACCATCAGGCGCTCGCCGATCTTCGACATCGAGAGCTCGCCCTGCTTGGAGAAGGTGAGCAGTACCAGCGCCTCGTACCGGGCGAACGTCAGCCCGTACGGTTTCACCACCGCGTCGACCTCCGCGAGGAGGATCTGCTGGGCCCTCATGATCGAGGTGATCGCCTGCATGGAGGGCACGGGGCCCCACCGCCGCCGCCAGAGCTCGTCGGCGCGGGCGATGGGATCGAAGGGGAGGCTGAGCGGCTTCGGCACGGCTCCGACCTTACCCACTGGTCACATGGCCGCGAGCGCCGTCTCGGAGTTCGGTACCGAATGCGCGTACGGGAGGGCCCGGCCGGCCGTGAGCGCCCGAACGGGGGCGGTTCGCCCGGCACGCGGTTGACGCTCCGGGACGGCCGGTGTCGCAGCACCACGCCCCGTGACCGATATGTCACGATCGACGGCATCTCTGTATCTCGCGGGCCGCCGCCCGGGCATGCCCGCACGGGTGTCCCGCGTCGCGCCCGTTCCCCGTAAGCCACCGTGTAGAGCCACCGTCAGGGGACTGGATGTCCGGCCGCAGGATCTTGCCCGCAGTCTCCGCCGCCGTGGCCGTCTCGGCCGCCCTCGCGGTGGGCTGCTCGTCCCCGCCGGGGACACCGTCCGGGAGCGCGGAGGTCCCCGCCGCGAGGGCGGACGCCTACCGGGGCGGGTCCGCGTCCTCCCCCTTCTGGGTGGACCCGGAAAGCGACGCCGCCCGTCAGGTCAGCGCCTGGAAGGAGGCGGGGCGCCTCGCGGACGCGAAACTGCTGGAGCGGATCTCCACCCACCCGGTGGCCGACTGGCCCGCCGGCGACGATCCGGAGGAGGACATCCGCGCCGCCGTGCGGGGCGCCTCGGCCTCGCGGCAGAGCGTGTTGTTCGTCGCGTACAACATCCCGCACCGCGACTGCGGGGCCTACTCGGCCGGCGGGGCCTCGGACCCGGACGCGTACCGGAGCTGGATCGAGCGGTTCGCCGCGGCGATCGGGGACGCCCCGGCGACGGTGGTCCTGGAGCCCGACGCCGTCGCGCACGTCGTGGACGGCTGCACCCCGCCCGAGAAGCACGCCGAGCGGCTCGATCTGCTCGCCGCGGCGGTGGACACCCTCAAGGCCCGCCCGGAGACCGAGGTCTATCTGGACGCCGGCAACCCGGAGTGGCTCGCCGACCCGGGCAAGCTGGTCGAACCGCTCCGCAGGGCGGGCATCGACCGGGCGGACGGCTTCTCGCTCAACGTCGCCAACTTCCAGACGAACGACACGGTGAAGCGGTACGGGGCGCGGCTCTCCACCCTCCTCGGCGGCGCGCACTACGTGATCGACAGCAGCCGCAACGGCCGCGGCCCTCTCTCCGGGGGCCGGTCGGAAGCCTGGTGCAATCCGCCGGGGCGGGCCCTGGGCACTCCCCCGACCACCGACACCGGGGAGGAGCGGCTGGACGCGTACCTCTGGATCAAGCGTCCGGGCGACTCCGACGGTCCCTGCCGGGGCGGCCCGGCGGCCGGCGCCTGGTGGCCGGGGTACGCGCTCGGCCTGGCCCGGGCCGCGGGGTCCTGAACACACGCCGTCTCCCGCACGGCCGGAACCCGTACGGGAGACGGCGGCCCCGAAGGGCTCCCTCAGCCGACCTTGACCCACTTCGCCACCGACGAGATGCCGTCGGTGTCCGTGACGAAGAGCATGTACCAGCCGGGCGGCACCAGGGTGCTGTCCCCGGGCACCGTCACGGTGATCCTGCCCTCGCTCTTGCGCGGCTCCAGCGCGATCGACCGCTGCTCGACGTCGGTGGTGTGGGTGACGGCGCTCGGCCGCATCAGCCGGGCCGTCGCGATGCGGCCGCCGCCGGTCACCGCGTACGAGACGGTGTCACCACGCTCCACTTCCCCGGGCCCGGCGCCGATCACCGGCCGGTCGCCGCCCGCGCGGTGGAGCACGGCCGGGGTGAAGACCTCCATCCGCTGCTCGAACGTGCCCAGCTTGGTGTTGGCCTTGTCGCCGTAGAGCGAGTCCGAACCGAAGGTCGCCACCCGCCCGTCGGGCAGCAGGAGTGCCTCCGAGTGGTAGTTCCGGCCGATGGTGGGGGCCGCCGCCTCGGTGAACTCGCCGGTCTTCGGGTCGTAGGTCTGCGCCTTGAGGATGTTGCTGTCGCCGCGTCCCCGGTAGTCGCTCGATCCGCCGGTGGTGAAGACGGTGTCGTCCGGCATGATCACGCTGTTGAGGTAGCGCGTGCCCTGCGGCAGGTCGGGGCCCGCCCGGAAGACGGGGTTCTTCGCCTTGAGGTCCACGATCGCGGTGCGGGCGGTCGACACCTTCGACTCCCCCACACCGCCGCCGCCGAGGATCATCACCTTCTGGTCCTGCACCGGGGGCAGCATCAGGGAGGAGGCGGTCTCCGTGGCATCGAAGTCCCTCAGCCCGCCGACCGCCTTGAAGGTGTTCTTGCGCAGGTCCCAGAGCCCGGCGGCGCGTCCTTTGTCCGCCGGGCCGTAACCGGCGTTGGCTCCCGGGTAGAAGAGCCTGCCGCCCTTGGTGAGGAAGAGGGCGGGGTAGGTCGGGAAGTAGCGGAACGGCCCCTTGGACCACTTCTTGGTCGTCCGGTCGTAGATCTCGGTGTCCCCGGAGATGATCTCGCCGACGTCGTCGAGCCCCGAGACAGCGAGCACCCGTCCGTCGCCGAGCCCGACGAGGGTCGGGTACCAGCGGGCCTCCTTCATCGGGTCGACCTTGATGTACTTCTCGGCGAGCGCGTCGAACTCGTAGGCCGCGCGGATGCCCTGGAAGTCCTGCTTCTGCGTGGTGATCTTCTCGGCCAGGCCGTAGGAGTTGTCGGCGTCCGTGCCGGTGAGCCCCTCGATCTCGTACTGGGCGGAGTCGGTGGTCGCCGAGTCCGGGCCCGTCTCCACCGCCTCGACGAAGACCCGTTCCTCGCCGGCGGTCACCTTGCTCTTCCACGGCTTCATCCCGCCGTCGGCGTAGTAGCTGACGGCGAAGCCGCGCTTGGCGGCCCGGGGCACGGTCACGTCGAAAAGGGAGCGGTACTCGACGCCCGAGGGTGAGCGGAAGACCGTGCCCTTCTTCAGGAACAACGCCTTGTCCGGGTTCTCGTTCTTCACCCGCATCCCACCCCCGGCCCGGGACACCTCGCCGTCGAGCACCTCGTAGCGGGCGGTGCCACCGGCCACCAGCAGCCGGCCGTCGGGGAGCGCCGCGTGGCCGCCGCAGAAGAAGTCCACCGGGGTGTCGACCTTCTCGAAGGTGTCGGCCACCGGGTCCCACAGGACCGTGTCGAAGGTCCCCGCGTCGAAGTGCCGCTGGTTGTTGCCGGAGCCCGCGACGATCAGCACCTTGCCGGTGTGGAGCAGCGCCGCGTGGATGGCGTTGGTCCGGTACCTCTCGGGGATGTCCACCCGCTGCCAGGAGCCGTAGCGCGCCTGGTAGCCGGGCTGGGCGATCTTGTACGCGTGGTACTGGTCCTGGGCGAACGAGAGCGCCGCGGGTGCGTTGAGCCCCGCGAGCACGACGACGGCCCCGCTGCCGAGGACCGCCCTCCTGATCCGTCTGGTGGGCCGGTGGGGCATGGGTCAGTTCCCTCCTGCGGTGCTGCGTACGGGTTCGGCGAGGGCGGCGGCGGTCGTCGGCGCGCTCGTCGTCGTGGTCGTCGTGGTGGTGATGAAGGTCGCCTCGGCGGTCAGCGGGTGCGGGGCCGGGTGCGGGACCGTCCGGCGGGCACTCCGGCGGGGCCGTGCCGGGTGTGCCGCCCGCCAGTCGGTGTACGCCCACACGGCGACCGGGGAGAGTGCGACGGCCACGGCCAGCACGGCCCAGGTGCGCATCGCCGCGTGCGTGTGGTGCAGGGGTACGGAAGCGGCGAGCGAGACCAGCAGCACGGCGGCCCAGAAGAGGTGGACGCGGAAGGTGAGGAGGCGGTCGGGGCTGGTGGCGCCGCCCTTGGGCGTGACGACGAAGCGACCGCTGGTCCGCAGCACGGCGGCGCCGAGCGACTTCAGGTAGATCGGCGCGCAGAGGGCGGACATCGCCATGCCGGCGATGCCGCCGGAGCCCTCCGGTTCGTGCGGCGAGACGTTGTGCCGCCGGTTCCAGAGGTAGAGCCCGATCTGGAGGGCCGCCGCGTCGCTGTAGAGCATCAGCCAGAGGGAGGCTGACACCTCGGTGCCGGAGGCGCCGAGCCAGAGGAAGAGCACGCAGCTGAACACCCCGAGCAGCCAGTTGACGGCGGTCATCGGGTAGTAGACGAGCATCAGGGTGTAGTTGAGGAGCCGGCCCGGCGGCAGCCGGAAAAGCCCCTTGGCGTACTGCCGCAGCAGCGTCTCGTACGTCCCGCGCGACCAGCGCAGCTGCTGGGTGAAGAAGTCGGTCCAGGAGGACGGGCCCTCACCGACGGCCAGCACGTCCGGCGTGTAGACGGACCGCCAGGGGCGGCCGGTGAGCGGGTTGCGGCGGCGGTGGATCTCGAAGCCCGTCGCCATGTCCTCGGTGATCGAGTCGTACAGTCCGCCGGCCTGGCGCAGTGCGGCGATGCGGACGACGTTGTTGGTGCCGACGAACATGGGCGCCCCGTAGCGGTTGCCGGCGCGCTGGATCAGGGCGTGGAAGAGGAACTGCTGCGACTCGGCGGCCCTGGTGACGGCCGCGTCGTAGTTGCCGTAGACCTGCGGGCCGACGACGAAGGCGGTGTCGGGGTCGCGGAACCAGCCCAGCATGCGCTCCAGGAAGTCGGGCAGCGGCACGTGGTCGGTGTCGACGGAGGCGAAGAACTCGTAGGCGTCGCCGTGCGCGTCGAGCCAGGCGTTGTAGTTGCCGTGCTTCGTCTTCGCCCGGTGGGTCCCCTTCGGCCGGTTCCACTCGGGGACGCCGCGCCGGGTGAAGTGGTGGACGCCGAGTTCCGCGCAGAGCGCCCGGGCGGCCGGGTCGTCGCCCTCGTCGAGCAGCCAGACGTCCAGCGGTCCGTCGTGCCGGAGCCGTACGGCGGCCCGGAGGGTGGCGCGGAGCATGGAGAGGGGTTCCTTGCCCGGTACGTACGTGGTGACGAAGGCGACCTTGGTGCCGGGTTCGGGGACGACGGGCACCGGGTCCCTGGCGACCATCGTGGCGTGCGCGACGGAGACGACGTTGACGAGCATGAAGAGTTCGATCAGCGCGATGGAGACGAGCATCGCGGTGTCGGCGGCGACGAGCCAGTGCTCGCCGTTCTCGCGCCGGGTCCAGTGCGTCGGCCAGACGAGATAGAGCAGGAGCAGCCCCGTGAGCACCGGGGCGAGGGTCATGAGGAGCACGGCGCGGGTGCGCCGCTTCTCCGCCGCGAGGAGGCTCCGGTACCGGACCCGGTACGCCGGTCCTTCCGGTTCCGTGAGCGGACCCGCGAGCCGGGAGTGGGAGTCGTAGTCGTAGACCTCCGACCGCACCGTGCCTCCTATGTCGAACCGGTTTGTCTCACCACATAAGTGGATCTTTCGCAACGGGGCGACTCGACAGGGCCGAGTGAGGGGTTCGAGAGCGCGCGGCGCGGCGTGTCCCGGGCGCGTCGCACCCGGAACGCGAGGAGCCCCCCGC
>NZ_JBHWZJ010000252.1:0-10495 GCF_042728415.1 Streptomyces sp. NPDC060198
GCCCCGGGGCCGTCTTCGTCATGCGTACCGGCCCGGGCGCGTGGTACCGGGCCGGTGGTCAGTGGGCGCTCACGCGCGGCGGCGGGCCACCTCGTAGAGCACGATGCCTGCCGCGACACCGGCGTTCAGCGACTCGGCGCCACCCGGCATCGAGATGCGGACGCGGTAGTCGCAGGTCTCGCCCACGAGGCGGCCGAGGCCCTTGCCCTCGCTGCCGATCACGATGACGACCGGCCCGGCCAGCTGCTCCAGATCCTCGACGGTGTGCTCACCGTCGGCGGCCAGACCGACGACCGTGAGGCCCGCCTTCTGGTAGCCCTCCAGCGCACGGGTCAGGTTGGTGACCCGGGAGACCGGGGTGCGCGCGGCCGTACCGGCCGACGACTTCCAGGCGCCCGCCGTCATGCCGGCCGCACGCCGCTCGGGGACGACCACGCCGTGGCCGCCGAATGCCGACACGGACCGGACGATCGCGCCCAGGTTGCGCGGGTCGGTGACCCCGTCGAGCGCGACGATCAGCGGGTCCTCGCCGTTGTCGTACGCGGCGGCGGTCAGGTCCTCCGGGTGCGCGTACTCGTACGGCGGGACCTGGAGGACGAGGCCCTGGTGGTTCAGGCCGTTCGTCATCCGGTCCAGCTCGGGGCGCGGCGCCTCCATCAGGTTGATGTTGCCGCGGTCGGCGGCGAGCTTCAGCGCGTCACGCACCCGCTCGTCGTTCTCGATGTACTGCTGGACGTAGAGCGTCACCGCGGGGACGCCGTCGCGCAGCGCCTCGTAGACCGGGTTACGGCCGACGACCATCTCCGAGGTGCCCTTGACGCCGCCGCGCCGCGGGGCGGGGCGGCGGGCCGCCGCCTGCTTGGCCGCGGCGTTCGCGATGCGGTTCTTCTTGTGCCCCTTGCGGGCGGAGGCGGGCGGCGTCGGGCCCTTTCCTTCGAGGCCACGGCGTCGCTGCCCACCGCTGCCGACCTGCGCGCCCTTCTTGTTGGACGTGCGGCGGTTCCTGCGCTGGCTGTTCCCGGCCATGACCTACCTGTTTCGTTGCTTCAGAAATTGCTTCAGAAATGCTTCTACAAGTGAAAGTGTGCCGCCCGGACGGCCGGGCGGCACATTCGCGCCGGTGGGCGCGGTGTGAGGAGCGGCGCTCAGCGCGGTCCCAGCGTCCACCGAGGGCCGCTCGCACTGTCCTCGATGACCAGCCCGGACTGGTTCAGCTGGTCGCGGATCGCGTCCGCGGCAGCCCAGTCCTTGCGGTCGCGGGCGCCCTGCCGCTGGTCCAGCACGAGCCGCACCAACGTGTCGACGACTCCGTGCAGATCCTCGCCCCGGTCGCCCTCGCCCGCCCAGTGCGGGTCGAGCGGGTCCAGGCCGAGGACGCCGAGCATGGCCCGGACCTCGGCGAGGCGGGCGATCGCGGCTTCCTTGTCGTCGGCGGCGAGCGCGGAGTTGCCCTGCCGGACGGTGGTGTGGACGATCGCGAGCGCCTGCGGGACCCCCAGGTCGTCGTCCATCGCCTCGGCGAAGGCCGGCGGCACCTCGGTGGCGGGCGCGACCGTCTCGCCCGTCTTCTCGGTGACCCGCTGTGCGAAGCCCTCGATCCGCGCGAACGCGGACTCCGCGTCACGCAGGGACGCCTCGCTGTATTCGATCATCGAGCGGTAGTGCGGGGTGCCGAGGTAGTAGCGGAGCACGATCGGCCGCCACTTCTTCACCATCTCGCTGACCAGCACGGAGTTGCCCAGCGACTTCGCCATCTTCTCGCCCGCGATGGTGACCCACGCGTTGTGCACCCAGTACTTCGCGAAGGTGTCGCCGAACGCCTTGGCCTGCGCGATCTCGTTCTCGTGGTGCGGGAAGATCAGGTCGATCCCGCCGCCGTGGATGTCGAACTCGGTACCGAGGTACTTGTGCGCCATCGCGGAGCACTCCAGGTGCCAGCCGGGACGGCCGCGGCCCCACGGGGTGTCCCAGCTGGGCTCGCCCGGCTTCGCGGACTTCCACATGGCGAAGTCGCGCGGGTCTCGCTTGCCGGTCTCGCCCTCGCCGGACGGCTGCCGCAGGTCGTCGAGGTTCTGGTTGGAGAGCTCCAGGTACCCGGGGAACGAGCGCACGTCGAAGTAGACGTTGCCGTCCGCCGCGTAGGCGTGGCCGCGCTCGATGAGGCCGCGCATCATCTCGATCATCTCGGTGATGTGGCCGGTGGCGCGGGGCTCGTAGGTGGGCGGCAGGCAGCCGAGGGCGGCGTAGCCGTCGTTGAACGCGCGCTCGTTCTCGTACCCGATCGACCACCAGGGGCGGCCCTGCTCCTCGGACTTCCGGATGATCTTGTCGTCGATGTCCGTGACGTTCCGGATGAACGTCACGTCGTAGCCGCGGTACGCGAACCAGCGGCGCATGATGTCGAAGTTCAGGCCGGAACGGATGTGCCCGATGTGCGGTGCGGCCTGGACGGTAGCGCCACAGAGGTAGATCGAGACACAGCCCGCGGTGAGCGGGACGAAGTCACGGATCTGCCGGGCGCTGGTGTCGTAC
This sequence comes from Streptomyces sp. NPDC060198, assembly GCF_042728415.1. Taxonomy (NCBI): domain Bacteria; kingdom Bacillati; phylum Actinomycetota; class Actinomycetes; order Kitasatosporales; family Streptomycetaceae; genus Streptomyces; species Streptomyces sp. NPDC060198. The sequence continues at coordinate 2,533 of NZ_JBHWZJ010000252.1, forward strand.
AGGCGAATAGTCACGCCACCAGGGTAGTAGGCCGACACCAGTGCCCCGCGACCTCTGGCGAGCCTCGGGGTAACTTTTCTGCTATACGGGCCCCCGGAGGCCGCCCCGAAGGCATCACCGCGGGGCGCTGGGTGCAGGTGGGACGCACGGGACGGGTGTGGCGTGGCCGCGCCGCCCGCGCGGGAAACACTTTCCCGGCGCGGGCGGAAGGGTCACCGCCGGACGGCCCGGCGCCCCGGCCCCCGGGCCGTGCCGGCCGTGCCTCAGATGCGGCCGACCACCTTGCGCGGGGTGATCCGCACGACGACCCTTTCGGCGTCGTTCACGGAGTCCGGGTTGAAGTCCGCGTATCCCTTGCCGGTGTACTTCCGCGACAGCTGGTCGATCAGCTCCTGACCGCCCTCGGTCGACAGGGTCGCCTCGCCGCGGATCTCCGCGTAGGAGTACGGCGCGTCGAACGGCTGGAGCAGCACGGTGACCCGGGGGTCGCGGCGCAGGTTCTTCTCCTTGCGGCGGCCGACGGTGGTGGAGATCAGTACGTCGTCGCCGTCCCGCGCCACCCACACGGGTGATACCTGCGGACTGCCGTCCGGCTGGATGGTGGCGACGTTGACGAACACGGGGGTGTCCAGCAGGTTCTTGAGCTCATCGGAAAGTGCGGCGGTCATGACCTACATCCTCCTGCGAATGCCGTGACGGACTGTGGCGGTGAGTGATGCGCCTCACTCCTACCCGCTAACCCCGCGCACGCTCCATTCGTTCCCGCGCCACGCCCACCACACGGGTGAAGACGTGGCGCGGTGGGCGTACGGCCTCCCGGGGCCCGCGACCGTCCGGCGCGGCGGACCCCGGAACGGCCCCGGGAGGGCGCGGCCTCAGGAGACGCGGTACACCAGCGCGGTGGCGATCCCCGCGACGCCCTCGCCCCGGCCGGTGAAGCCGAGGCCGTCCGAGGTGGCCGCGGAGAGCGAGACGGGCGCGCCGACGACGGCCGAGAGCACCTGCTGCGCCTCCTCGCGGCGCTTGCCGATCTTGGGCCGTACCCCGACGACCTGCACGGCCACGTTCCCGATCTCGAATCCCGCAGCCCGCACGATGCGCGCCGCCTCGGTCAGCAGCGTGACGCCGGAGGCACCCGACCACTGCGGGCGGCCGGTGCCGAAGTGCTGCCCCAGGTCACCGAGGCCGGCGGCGGAGAAGAGGGCGTTGCAGGCGGCGTGCGCGACGACGTCCGCGTCGGAGTGGCCGGCCAGGCCGGGACCCTCGCCCTCCCATTTCAGGCCCGCGCACCAGAGCTCGCGGCCCTCCTCGAAGGCGTGGATGTCGGTCCCGATCCCGACGAGCGGGATCACGGGACGCGGCTGGGGGTTCGGCTCAGAAGCCATCGTTCGCCCTCCGGCGTGCGAGTACCGCTTCGGCCAGCACGAGATCGAGCGGCCGGGTCACCTTGAACGCCTCTTCGTGGCCGGGCACCACGACGACGGGCTCGCCGAGGCGTTCCACCATGCCCGCGTCGTCGGTGGCGCCCTCACCGTCGAACACCACGGTCGCGTGCGCCCGCAGCAGCGTGTCCCGGTCGAAGCCCTGCGGGGTCTGCACCGCGCGCAGCCTGGCCCGTACCGGGGTCGAGAGCACCGGCTCAGGGGCGCCCGGGACCGCCGAGGGTTCGACCTCCTTGACGGTGTCGGCGAGCGGCACGGCGGGCACCACGGCCGGGGCGCCGCCGCGTACCGCCTCGATGACCGCGTCCACGGTGTCGACCGGCACGAGCGGGCGGGCCGCGTCGTGCACCAGGACCGTGGCCACGTCCTCGGGCAGCACCTGAAGGCCGAGGCGGACGGACTCCTGGCGGGTCTCGCCACCGGGCACCACCACGTAGTCGGTGCGCTCGGGCAGGGCGTGCGCGTCGAGCAGGTTCTTCACGGCGGGGGCACCGTCCGGCGGGGCGACCACCACGACGAGCGAGACGGCGCGCGAGGCCGCCATCGCCCGCACGGCGTGGATCAGCATCGGTGTGCCACTCAGGGTGCGCAGCGCCTTGGGCGCGCCGGGGCCGAGCCGGACCCCCCGGCCGGCAGCCGGGATGACCGCGGCGGTACGGGACGGCCGGGCGGCACCGGCGGGCGCCTGCGCGTCCGCGGGGACCCGCTGTCCGGCGGGCGGTGGCATGTCGGACGGTGACATCGGTGACATCGGTTGCACTCCGAAGCTTCGGCAGGTTTGTCGCCACGGCCGACGTGGGTAGGGCCCCAAGCGAGCCGCCGTACAACGGCCCGCCTCGGTCCGGACCCCTTCCGTGACCCGGTCGAGCGAGTCGTGGCGGCGGCGCGGGGCGGCCGGTGCGTTGACCGGCCGAGGGGGACGCTAGCCGTACAGGTGCCGGCGCGACCACCACCCGGTATCCGGCCGAATTCAGCCGCGTCCGGGTGGCCGAAAAAGAATCTTGAAAAGTGCCGGGCACCCAGGTGTCCGGTCCCCCGCACGCGGTGAATCCGGTGCGGTGGGTTCCGCCGCATCGGAAACCCGCCGCACCGGGACTCCGGAGTCGGCGGTGCGGGGGCATGAAGAGGGCCTCGGGCACGCCTGAACGCCCTCGGGGGCGGAGTGCGATCCGGGGCGCGACCGGAAGTCGCCGACCCGTCATGTGCATCCGCCCGGAAAACGAACATGCCGCGGCACCCGGAGACTCGCCGTTCATCACGGCTGGTCAGCGGGGACCACGGCATATTCGACGACCGGTGCGATCCGGTTCAGGACGCGAGAACCTCGTCGAGCAGGGCTTCGGCCTTGTCCTCGTTCGTGTTTTCCGCGAGAGCGAGCTCACTCACCAGGATCTGGCGGGCCTTGGCGAGCATGCGCTTTTCTCCGGCGGAGAGTCCACGCTCGCGCTCACGACGCCACAGGTCGCGCACCACTTCGGCGACCTTGATGACATCGCCAGAGGCGAGCTTCTCCAGATTTGCCTTGTAACGACGGGACCAGTTCGTCGGCTCTTCCGCGTACGGTGCGCGCAGCACCTCGAAGACCCGGTCCAGCCCGTCCTGCCCGACCACGTCGCGCACGCCCACGAACTCCGCATTGTCCGCCGGCACACGAACCGTCAAGTCGCCCTGAGCGACCTTGAGCACCAAGTAGGTCTTGTCCACGCCTTTGATCTGGCGAGTTTCGATAGCCTCGATCAGCGCGGCCCCGTGATGGGGATAGACCACGGTGTCGCCAACCTTGAACGTCATGTGACAGGTACCCCTTCCGTGGCTATCCAGGGTAACACGAGAACCGCTACTCCTGAATGGCGTTTTCGCAGGTCAGGGCATATCTCGGGGCTTGACAACAGCATCCGCATCGTGCTGCGCGGGTCTTCGCGGAGACGGTATTCGCAGGTCGGAGCCGTTGTGCGACCGACCGGAAACGCGCGGCCCGCACGCCCGGGAACTCTGTCCGAACGGGTTAAAGATCCCGTTTTGCCGGATTCAGGAAGCTGCACTTTCTTCCGTACGTTCGGAGATCGATCACACGATCGACGGAAGTTTCGCCGACCCATTGAAATTGATCAAGCCGTTCGTGACAACCGCCACGACAACCCCCGCCACATCGGTCCTCGCGCTTTTCCCGCCGACGAATGCGCCACCGCCGGGAGAATTGATCATTCGCGATTTGTGAACGGGGGATGTCGGACCGTGCACCGTGGCGCCGGGACCGGCCGGAGGGCGGTCGATCCCGGCGGGGCAGGGGTCCGGAGCCCGGACGGGCCGCCCGGCTCGCGGGGAAGAGCCATGGGCCAAAGGGGCGGGTCGGGTGCGGGACGCGAGCGGCGGCTCGGTAGCCTAAGGCCGCTGACACACCCTTAGGGCGGCTTTACGTCACTCGGTCCGCCGCCCCGCACGGTCGTGCAGTGCACCTGCGCACCACGTCCGTAGTCCGCAGAAACCGAACGTTCAAGGAGTTGCCGCCGCCGTGAGCCGCAGCCTTCGACACGGCGCCCTCGCCGCCACTGCCCTCGTGATCTCGATCGCCTCGCTGTCCGCGTGCGCCGCGGGCAACGACGCGGCGACCCTCCAGGTCCGGCCGGACAACGCCGCCACCTCGGTCGGCGACATCAAGATCCAGAACGTGAACGTCGTCACGCAGCCCGAGCACGACGCCGAGGGCCCCGCCGTGGTCACCGGTGCCGTCTTCAACCAGGGCGAGGAGGACGAGACGCTGGAGGCCATCACGCTGCCCCGGTCCAGCACCGAGGTGAAGCTGCACGCCGCCGACGGCGACGGGCCGCTCGTGGTCCCGGCCGGCGGCAAGATCGTCCTCGGGGGCGAGGGCAACGCCTCCGCCGTCATCGAGAACGGCCGTCAGGCCACCCAGGACGGCAACGTCGAGCAGGTCGTCTTCCGCCTCAGCGAGAGCGGCGACATCGCCCTGGGCGCCACCGTCGTCCCGTCCCGTTCCTACTTCGAGGGCTTCGGACCGAGCGCGCTGCCCACCGCCGCCGCTTCGCCCGACGCGTCGGCCTCACCGGACGCCTCCGCGAGCCCCGACGCCTCCGCGACCCCGACCGACGGCGAGACGTCCCCCGTCGCCGAATGAGTCGCGCGCCACGGCGCGGACGACCGCACGAGTGAAGGGCGCCTTCCCCCGGGGGGAGGCGCCCTTCACTCATCCGTGTGCCCGATGGCCGGCCACCGGTTTACGGCTCGAACTTGTAGCCCAGGCCGCGGACCGTCACCAGGTAGCGCGGCGCCCCCGGGTCGGGCTCGATCTTGGCGCGCAGCCGCTTCACGTGCACGTCGAGGGTCTTGGTATCGCCCACGTAGTCGGCGCCCCAGACCCGGTCGATGAGCTGCATGCGGGTCAGCACGCGGCCCGCGTTCCGCAGCAGCATCTCCAGCAGGTCGAACTCCTTGAGCGGGAGGTCCACCTTCCCGCCGGAGACGGTGACCACGTGGCGGTCGACGTCCATGCGGACCGGACCGGCCTCCAGGGCGGCCGGCGTGATCTCCTCCGGCTCGCCGCGACGGCGCAGCACCGCGCGGATGCGCGCCACCAGCTCGCGCGAGGAGAACGGCTTGGTGACGTAGTCGTCGGCTCCTATCTCCAGACCGACGACCTTGTCGATCTCGCTGTCCTTGGCGGTGACCATGATCACCGGGACGTTGGAGCGGTTGCGCAGCTGCCGGCAGACCTCGGTACCGGGCAGGCCCGGCAGCATCAGGTCGAGCAGGACGAGATCGGCGCCGTTGCGGTCGAACTCGTCGAGACCGTCGGGACCCGTCGCCGCCACGGCGACCTCGAAACCCTCCTTGCGCAGCATGTAGGACAGAACGTCGCTGAAGGATTCCTCATCCTCGACGACAAGCACTCGGGTCACGGAAGGGCCTCCGGGGCAGGAAAGGGTTCAAAAGCTGTTTCGAACGGTCCCTCGTCGTCACCGTTGACGAACAGGGGGCCGCCGGTGGTGCGTTCCCGTACGGTGCCCGACTCGGGCAGCCGCAGGGTGAAGGTGGAGCCCTGTCCCTCGGAGCTCCAGACGGTGACCTCCCCGCCGTGCGAGGCGGCCACATGCTTGACGATGGCCAGGCCGAGGCCGGTGCCACCGGTGGCTCGTGAGCGGGCCGGGTCGACGCGGTAGAACCGCTCGAAGACCCGGTCCCGGTCCTTCTCGGAGATGCCGATGCCCTGGTCGGTGACGGAGAGCTCGATCAGGGGCCGTCCCTGTCCGGTCACACGCCGGACGGCGATACCCACACGGGTACGGGCGGGGCTGTAGTTGACGGCGTTCTCGACCAGATTGCCGAGGGCTGCCGCGAGCTGGCCGCGGTTGCCCCAGACGGAGAGGTCGTTGGTCCCGCCGGAGGCCATGGTGATCTCCTTCGACCCGGCCGGCTGGCGGCAGCGGTCGATGGCCTCGGCGACGAGCTCGTCCACCCGGACGGACTCGGCGTCCTCCAGCGGGTCGTCGTTCTGGACGCGGGAGAGGTCGATCAGCTCCTGGACGAGGTTGGTGAGCCGGGTCGCCTCGATCTGCATCCGGCCCGCGAAACGCTCGACGGCCTCCCGGTCGTCGGACGCCTCCAGGACCGCCTCCGACAGCAGGGAGAGCGCACCGGTCGGGGTCTTCAGCTCATGGCTGACGTTCGCGACGAAGTCGCGGCGTACCGCCTCTATCCGACGTGACTCGGTCAGGTCCTCCACCAGCAGCAGCACCAGCCGGGAGCCCAGCGGAGCGACCCGGGCGGAGACGGCGAGCGCGTCGCCCCGGCCCGTACCGCGACGGGGCAGCTCCAGTTCGACCTGCCGTATCTCGCCGTCCCGGCGGGTGTCCCGCGTCATCTGGAGCATCTGGTCGACGGCCAGCCGGCCGCCGCGCACCAGGCCCAGCGCGTACGCGGCGGAGCTGGCCTTGACCACGCCGTCGCTCTCGTCGAGGACGACGGCGGAAGAGCTGAGGACGGAGAGGACGGTGTCCACTCCGGGGGGCAGGGTGGCACTGGTCTCGGGCCGCACGGATGCGCGCGTCGGTTTCTTCAGATCGCGTTCGCTCCAGCGAAACGCCAGCATCGCGATCACACCGGTGCACAACCCGGCGGTCCCGGCTGCTGCGGCGACCGCCGCGTTCACGTCCATGTCGTCCAGGTTATGCGTCGATGCGCACGCTCTCACAGCCATACGAGTGCCTACTCGAACACTCGTCGCCCAGAGTTCACCGAGGGTATGGGGATGGTTCACTTCGGCGGACCGATTCCGACGCGTTCCCCCCTCACCGTGGGAGCGTGGGGTTCGAGCCAGAGACCCCGGCCACGAGGACTGGAGAGGGACTTCCATGCGCGACGCCTACCACGAGGAACTCGACTCGATCGGCGAGGACCTGGTCGAGATGGCCCGGCTCGTCGGGTCGGCGATCGGACGGGCCACCACGGCCATGCTCGACGCCGACCTCAATCTCGCGGAGACGGTCATCGCCGCGGACCAGCGGGTCGACGACCTCCAGCACGAACTGGAGGCGCGTGCCATCGCACTCCTCGCCCGGCAGCAGCCGGTGGCGACCGATCTGCGGATCGTGGTCACCTCGCTGCGCATGAGCGCCGACCTCGAGCGCTCGGGCGACCTCGCCCAGCACGTCGCCAAGCTGGCCCGGCTCCGCTTCCCGGACAAGGCCGTACCGCACGACCTGCACGCGACCATCCTGGAGATGGGGCAGCTGGCACAGCGGCTGATGGCGAAGGCCGCCGAGGTGATCATCACCAAGGACGTCGACCTGGCACTCCAGCTGGAGCAGGACGACGACGAGATGGACCTGCTGCACCGCGCGCTCTTCCAGCACCTGATGGACGACCGCTGGAAGCACGGCATCGAGACAGCGGTCGACGTGACCCTGCTCGGCCGCTACTACGAGCGCTTCGCCGACCACGCCGTCTCGGTCGCCAAGCGCGTCGTCTATCTGGTGACGGGCGAGCACGCCGACGAGCTCCAGAGCCCGACCTCGGTCGAGGGCGCGTAACCGGCGCGGGCGGGGCGGACGTACGGCCCGTACCGGCCGCGCGGCACGATCCGACGCACCGCGGTGGCGCCGGATCGTGCCGCCGGCGCACCGGGGCACCCGGAATCTCTGCGCGTGTGCGCCGTTGATGCGCCCGCCGGGATGGGCATGCAATGGACGGGGGACTGGGACCGATCCCGTACTCCCCTGTCGTGCGCACCGGGCGTACGACACCGGCGCGGCAGCCTTCACGCACCGGCCGGTGGTACGCGTTGAGGAGGACCTCATGGCACATGCGGCCGATTCCCCCCTGCCCGACCCCGAGCAGGAGACCCCGACCGAAGTGGTGCGCCTGACCGTGCTCGGGGCCTGCGGCTGCGGCTCCGGCTGCGGCTGCGGCTGCCAGTCCGGTTCGCCTTGTCAGTGCGGCGGCTGACCGGTCCCGTCCGGAAGCGGAACGCCCACGGCGCGACGACGGCCGCGCGGGGAGCCGCC
>NZ_JBHWZJ010000253.1:0-10452 GCF_042728415.1 Streptomyces sp. NPDC060198
GGGGACGGCCGCCTTCGCGTGTGCGGGCACCCGTCCGGCGGGCCGGTCCCCACGCCGGAGCGCGGGGACCGGACACGGTCTCGAAGCCTCAGCCCTTCGGGGCCGCCGCCACCGCCGCCTGGGGGCGGACCGGGAGCCGGTTGATCGGCCGGCCGGTCGCGGCGCGGACCGCGGCGGCCACCGCCGCCGGGGAGGTGACCACGGGGACCGCCGAGACGGGCTTGGCACCGAAGGGGGCGACCACGTCGCGCTCCTCGACCAGTTTCACGATGCGGATGTCCGGGGCGTCCAGGGCGGTCGGCAGCGCGTACCCGGTGAGGTCGGGGTGGCGGACCAGGCCCTTGGCGGTCCGGAGGTTCTCGGTGAGCGCGGCGCCGATGCCCTGGGTGACGCCCGCCTCGATGCGGGCGGCGAGCTGGGCCGGGTTGAGGACCCGGCCGACGTCCTGGGCGACGGCCATCTCGACCACCCGGACCGAGCCGAGCTCGATGTCGACGTCGACCACCGCGCGGACCGCGCAGAACGCGAGCCCGACGAAGGCGTCGCCCTGGCCGGATTCGTCCAGCGGCTCGGTGGGGTGCGGGCGGCACTGGGCGGTCGCCCAGAGTTCCTTGCCGTCCAGCGCCTCGGCGACCGTGGTGGACAGCACCCCGTCGTAGGAGGTGATCTTGCCGTCGGCGATCTGGAGCAGCTCCACGGACATGCCGAACTTGTGGGCCAGCGGCTGGAGCAACTGGGTGCGCACCATCTTCGCGGCGCGCTCAACGGCCCCGCCCGAGACCCAGGTGTGCCGGCCGTGGGTGGCCGGTCCGGCAGGCGGCTGGTCGGTGTCGACGGCGCCGACGTGGACCTCGTCGATGCCGAGGGTCTCCTGCACGATCTGGCGGGCGAGGGTGGTGAAGCCCTGGCCGGTCTCGACCGCCGCGCAGAGCACGGTGGCGATGCCGTCGTGGACGCGCACGGTGGCCGTCGAGACCTCGTCGGTGCCCTCCGCCCCCAGCATGTGGACCATGCCCAGGGCGTACCCGACCCCCCGGCGTACGGCTCCGGGCTCACCGGCGCCCTCCGGGCCGCCGGGCAGCAGCCACTCCTCCTCGGGAGTGTCCTTCGGCAGTACGGGGAGCGGGAAGCCCTTGACGGCTTCGAGGAGTTCGGCGACCGGGGCGGGGCAGGTGACGGTCTGGCCGGTCGGCAGGAGATCGCCGGTGGACAGGGCGTTGCGGAGCCGGATCTCGGCGGGTTCGATGCCCAGCTTGGCCGCCAGCTTGTCCATCTGGCCTTCGTACGCGGCACACACCTGCATCGCGCCCTCGCCCCGGACGTGACCGGAGGGCGGGTTGTTCGTGCGGACGGCCCAGCCCTCGATGAAGGCGTGCGGGACGACGTACGGCCCGCATGCGAACGCGACCGCCGCCGCGAGGGATTCGGAGGACGCGTCGGCGTACGCCCCGGCGTCCAGAAGGATTTGGGCCTCGACCTTGACCAATCGGCCTTCCGCGTCCGCGTGGTGACGGTAGCGCAGCAGCGTCGGGTGCCGGTGGGCGTGGCCGAGGAAGGACTCCTCGCGGGTGGCGGCGAGCTTCACCGGGCAGCCGGTGCGCAGGGCCAGCAGGCCGAGCGGGATCTGGAAGCCGGGGTCCTCGCGGTCGCCGGTGGCGCCGGGGACGCCCGTCACCACGACCCGCACCCGGTCGGGTTCCAGGCCGAAGCAGGCGGCGGCGAGGTCGCGGTCGGTGTGCGGATCGGTGGAGGCGGTGTACAGCTCGACGCCGCCGTCCGGCCGGGGCACGGCGAGCCCTGCCTCGGCGCCGATGGGCGCCGGGTCCTGGCGGCCGATGCGGTAGAGGCCGTCCACGACGATCTCGCCGGTGACGTCGGGGTCTCCGTAGCGGAGCGGGATGTGGCGGACGAGGTTGCCGTCGGGGTGCAGCGGTTCGGCCTCGAACGCCTTCTCCGGGTCGGTGACCGGCTCCAGGACCTCGTACTCGACGGCGATGGCGGCGGCGGCGAGACGCGCGGTGTCCGGGTGGTCGGCCGCGACGGCGGCGATGGCCTCGCCGTGGTGGCGCACCAGGTCGGACGCGAAGACCGGGCGGTCCACGACCTGGCGGCCGTAGAGGGTCTCGCCGGGGATGTCCTGGTGGGTGACGACCGCGCGCACGCCGGGCATCTCGGCGGCGGCCGTGGTGTCGACGGACACGATCCGTGCGTGCGGGTGCGGCGATCTGAGCACGGCGGCCCAGAGCAGCCCCTCGGCCCAGAGGTCCGCGGCGTACGGGAAGGTGCCCTCGGTCTTGGCGCGGGCGTCGGCGGGCGGCAGCGAGGCGCCGAGTCCGTGCGCGGGCACCTCGGTGCCGGGGGTGCCGGAAGGGCCGGACGCGCTGTCGGTCCGGGGCAGGGTGGTGCTGGTCGCGTTGGCCGCGGTGGCCGCGTCGCTGGTCACGCCGCCTCCTTGTCGTTCGCTCCGCCGCGGCGGCGGCTGGGGGTGCCGGTGACGTTGACCTGGGGGGTGGCGTCGTGGTGACGCCGGTGCGCCGGGCGTACGTCCACCGAGGTGGACGGGCGGACGGACGGGGAGGGGGCGGCGGGGCTCACCGCGCGTCTCCCGGGTGCGGTGGGCCCTGGACGCCACCGGCGCCGGGCGGCGCCTGGTGCGGGATACGCGCCTCGGGGGCGTCCGTGGTTCCGGCGGGGGACGAGGCGGCGGCCTCGGCGCTCGCGGCACGGGAGGCCACGACGTCGCGTACCGCGTCGAGCACGCCCCGGTAGCCGGAACAGCGGCAGAGGTTGCCGCACAGCGCCTGACGCGTCTGGAGCTCGCTGGGGGCGTGGTTGCCCTCCAGCAGGTCGTGGACGGTCATGGCCATGCCGGGGATGCAGAAACCGCACTGGACGGCTCCGCACGCGGCGAGCGCGCGCTGCACGTCGGAGGGTTCGCCGTCGACGGCGAGTCCTTCGACCGTCCGGACCTCGCTGCCGGCGGTGGTGGCCGCCGGCACGAGGCAGGACGCGACGAGGCGGCCGTCGACCTGGACGTTGCAGGCACCGCATTCACCCTGCGAGCAGCCGTCCTTGGCGCCCGCCAGGCCGAGCCGTTCACGGAGCACGTAGAGCAGCGACTCGCCGATCCAGGCGTCGGAGACCGGCCGGTAGACGCCGTTGACGTGCAGGACGTACGAGGCGCCGGGGTGCTCGCTCGGCAGCGGTACGGCCTCCGGCGCGAGCGGAACGCCCTCGGCGACGAACTCCCCGTGCGCGAACTCCTCGGGCGCAGACTCCTCGGGCGCCGACTCGGCCGGTGCGAACTCGGCCGGTGCCGACTCGGCCGGGACCTCGCCCTCCCCGGGAGCCGGGTGCGGGTCGACGTCCGCCGGGTCCGCCGCGATGGCCGAGTCCGCCGGGTCCGCCGGGTCCGCCGCGTCCGGGACGTCGAGCGCGTCCGGGGCCTGCGGGGCGGTCTCCGCGTCCGGGGCGTGGCCGGGCTCGTCCCCGGGCACCGGGGACACGACGGCAGCAGGCGCCGGGTCGTCACCGGCGCCCACCGGCTGCCCGTCCGGCAGTTCGACCGGGGCGCCGGCCTCCGGGTCCACGGCCACCGCTCCGGGCATCGGGACGGGTGCCGGCTGGGACTCCGTGCGGAACTCCGGCTCGGACTCCGCCTCGCGCCCGGCTTCCGCCTGCGGTTCCGGGTCCGGTACGACGAAGTCCTGGGTCGCCCAGGGCGCGGGGGCACCGCCGGGGAGTGTGGCCGGCGGGGTGGCGCCGGTGTACCACTGCGTGAGGGCCGGGGACGGGGCGAACTCCCCGGACTCGTCCGGCAGCTCCCCGTCGGCGACCGGGATCGTCCACTGGCCGGTGTGGCCGACGGGGTCGCCGTGGTCGGAGAGGTCCAGGTGACCGGTGTGGTCCGAGTGCCCCGCGTGGTCCTGGAGCCCGGACGTGTCCAGATGACCGGTGTGATCGGAGTGCCCCGCGTGGTCCTGGAGCCCGGACGTGTCCAGGTGACCGGTGTGGTCCGAGTGCCCCGCGTGGTCCTGGAACCCGGACGTGTCCGGATGACCGGTGTGGCCCTCGTGACCCTGGTGGTCCCCGGCGCCCCGGGTGCCGTGCTCGCCCTCGTAGGGCGGCTCGTAGGCCCCGGGCACCGTGTACGGCGGGTATCCCTCGTGGGCCGGGGCCGCTTCGTAGCCGGAGCCGGAGTCCGCCCCGTACACCGTGGTCCCGGGTCCGTACCCTCCCTGGTGGACGGCGGTGTCCGGACCGTGGCCGGTGCCGTCCGCCGCACCGGTTCCGTCGAAGCCCTCGGTGAAGTTCCACTGCGCGGTGTGGTGCGCGCCCGACTGCTCGTACGGGGCGTACGGGCTCTGCTGGTTCGGGTCCGGCCAGTGCACCGCGCCGGACGGGCCGGAACCGTCGGAGCCGTACCGGGGGGCCTGCTCGTCCGGCTGCGACCGCGCGTTCCAGCCGCCCCCGGCGGCCGGATCGTGACCGGCGGCGGGCGTCAGCGGCAGGATCATCGGCGGTACGTAGCCGTGGCCGGGAGCCGCCAGCGGGGCGTCGGCCAGGTCTTCCGGCGGCAGCTGGACGAAGGCCGTCGCGTCCGCGTCGTACTCGCCGCTCTGGCGCGTCGGCTGCCAGGACCCGTAGCGCGGCTCGGGTTCGTACTCCCCCTGCTGGTCGTGCTGTTGGGGGTTGTTCTCGTTGCTCACGACAGTGCCCTCCCCAGCGCGCGCCGGGCCAGCGCGGCGACCGTGCGCCGCAGATGCAGAACGGCGGGTGGCAGCGGTGGTGGTGCCTCCCCTTCGGCCGACGGTACCTGGTCCGGGATGCAGGCCGCGGCGACGTACTCGCCGAAGGCGGCCAAGGCGTCGGGGGCCAGGCCCCGAGCGCCGTCCCAGTCGATGAGGGAGGCGATCCACTGCTCGGCTTCCAGCGGGCGCAGCGGCATCGGCGCGATGGCGCCGACCGCGCACCGCACCCCGCGGCGGGCCGGGTCGAGGACGATCGCGACGGAGGCCATGGCCCGGCCCGGCCCGGTGCGTCCGGTGGCCTTGAGGAACACCTGCGGGGCGTGCAGCAACGGGACCCGGACGAAGGCGATCAGTTCTGCGGGTTCGAGCAGTTCACGGCCCGCGAGCAGGTAGGAGACCGGCATCTCGCGGCGGCGCCCGCCGGGGCCGGCGATGACCAGCTCGGCCTCCAGGGCGGCCAGCACGGGCAGGGTGTCGCCGCTCGGTGCGGCGCTCGCGATGTTGCCTCCGAGCGTGCCCGCGTTGCGGATCTGGGGCGGGCCCGCGGCGCGGGCGGAGGCGGCGAGCGCGGGGATCAGGGCCGCGAAGTCGGGGCGGCCCATGCGGGCGTGGGTGAGGCCGGCACCGAGCAGGGCGTGGCCGTCCTGGTAGTTCCAGCCACGCAGCTCGCTGATGCGGCCGAGTCCGACGAGTCCCGAGGGGCGCAACAGGCCTTGGTTGACGGCTGCCATGAGGTCCGTGCCACCGGCCACCGGAACCGCGGCGGGCATGGCGCCGAGGGCCGCCACAGCCTCGTCGATCGATGCAGGCATTGTCACCGACTGCGTCGCCTGCGGTGCGTGCGTGGTCAACCCAGCTGCCCCTTCCCGGTGTCCAGGCCCTCCGGCCCGTTCCGCCGTACGGTACGTGCTCACAGCCCGGACGTGGCAACTCTGGCACATCTTCCGGCAGGTCCGGCGCGAGGGTCCACGAAGGTTGTATCCGTCACCGAACGGCCCGAAAATCCTGGTTCGTACTACTTCGGTACGGGGTGTGAATGGCCACTCCACGGCGCGTCGCCGAGGGCCGCGCGCGGGGTCGCGAAGAGCCGTTCGTCCCTGACGGCACGTGGTGCGGGGCGGTCTGGGCACCTGAACGGGCTCCGGACTGAACGCAAAGTTTCGGCCAACTCGCGCACCACCCGGTCCGCCCTCCGAAACGGTCCCCCGGCCCTCCCCCGCGTCCGGACCGCCCCCCGATTCCGCCCGGCCGCGGGCAACATCGCGGGCGGGCGGAATCACACGACCGGGGGTGCGCCCTCGATGGGGTGGCCGCCGATTCCGGGGCGGCGCTGCCACGGCAGCGGGCCGCCCGGCGGACGGTACTCGACGCCCAGCGCGTCCAGCCGGGCGTAGTGCGCCTCCATGCGGGTGGCGAAGGCGGCGAAGTCGCGTTCGGCGGGGGCGGGCAGCTCGGACCAGGCGACCTCGGCGAGGGCGGCCAGGCGCGGGTAGACCTGGTAGTCGACGCGGGCCCGGTTGTGCATGACCTCGGTCCAGGCGTTGCCCTGGGTGCCGAGGACGTGCCGGGCGGCCTCCTCGGAGAGGCCCGGCGGCACCGGTTCAAAGCGGTAGACGTCCTCCAGGGTGCGGACGTACCCGATGGGGATCGGTTCGTCCGGACCGCCGTCCTGCCGGTAGTCGAGGTAGACCTGCTGCACCGGGCACATCACCACGTCGTGGCCCGCCTCGGCGGCGGCGACGCCGCCCGCGTACCCGCGCCAGGAGGAGACGGCCGCGCCCTCGGCGAGCCCGCCCTCCAGGATCTCGTCCCATCCGATGAGCCGGCGGCCCCGGGCGGTGAGCCAGCGGTCGAAGTGGCGGACGAACCAGGACTGGAGGCCGTCCTCGTCGCCGACGCCGAGTTCCTCGATCCGGGCCTGCGCGGCGGGGGACGCCTTCCACTCGTCCTTGGGGCACTCGTCGCCGCCGACGTGCACGAAGGGCGAGACCTCGGCGGGGAAGAGCTCCAGGATCTCCTCGAACACGCCCTCGTAGAACCGCAGCACGGCCTCGGTGGGGGCGAGCACATGGGTGCTGACGCCCCAGCGGTCCCAGGGCGTGAGGGCGGCGGTGTCGGTGACGTCGGTGTTGCCGAGCTCCGGGTAGGCGGCGATGGCGGCCTGCGAGTGGCCGGGGATCTCGATCTCGGGGACGACCCGGATGTGCCGCTCGGCGGCGTACGCGACGATCTCGCGGATGTCGTCCTGGGTGTAGAAGCCGCCGTACGGGGTCTCGTCCCAGAGGTCGGACGAGCGGTGGCCGTACTTGGTACGGGACCGCCAGGCGCCGCGCTCGGTGAGACGCGGGTACCGCTTGATCTCGACGCGCCAGCCCTGGTCGTCGGTGAGGTGGAAGTGGAAGACGTTCAGCTTGTGCGCGGCCAGCAGGTCGAGGTGGCGCAGCACGTCGTCCTTGGGCGTGAAGTGACGGGCGACGTCGAGCATGAAACCGCGCCAGGCGAAGCGCGGGGCGTCCTCGATCTCGACCGCCGGGACGGCGGGCCGGGCGCCGGGGGCGAGCGGGGCGCGGCGGAACGCCCCGGGGCCGAGGAGCTGGCGGAGCGTCTGGGCGCCGAGGAAGACTCCGGCGGGGCCGCCGCCCGTGATGCGTACGCCGGTCGTGGCCCCGGCCGTCAGCCGGTAGCCCTCGGGCGCCAGGCCGGGGTCGGTCAGCAGCTCGATCGCGCCGGGCCCGCCGGCCCGCCCCGCTGCGAGCGGGAGGCCGTAGGCCGCGCCGAGCGTGGACCGCAGCCAGCGCTCGGTGGAGCCGGTGCCGGGGCCCGCGGCCAGGGTGGTGGCCGCGTCCAGGACGAACGGGGCGTCGTCGCGGGTGCGGGTGCGGGCGGGCGCCGGTACGAGGCCGAGGGTGGTGACGGTGCCCGCCGGCTCCTGGGCCCCTGCCGGGCTGAGTGTGTCCGTGTGCATGGGGCGCATCCTTCATCACACAGGCCGGAAACGGAACCAATGGTCCGGACCAGGAGACGGCGAGGGAAGCACACGGAGGACCGCCGGGCACAGCTGGTCCCCGTGCCCGGCGGGACACGGGGACCGTTGCTCACGGGGCCGGGGACGACCCGGCTCCCCGACGGGGGAGGACCGCCCGCGACTACTTCTTGTCGTTGCCGCCCTTGTCCTTGCCGCCGCCGGCGCCCATGGACTCGTAGATCTCCTTGCACATCGGACAGACCGGGTACTTCTTGGGGTCCCGCCCCGGCACCCAGACCTTCCCGCACAGTGCGACCACGGGCGTGCCCTCCAGGGCGCTCGCCATGATCTTGTCCTTCTGGACGTAATGGGCGTAGCGCTCGTGGTCGCCGTCGCCGTTCGACACCTGCGGTGTCGGCTCTACGAGGGTCCCCGTACCTGCCCCGCGCTCGGGCTCAAGAGTGCTCATGAGCGCCAAGGGTACTGAAGAGCGCGGCCGTCAGTTCAGCGAAGGGTCGTCGGGATACGTGGCGATCATGGCCAGTTCGCTGCGCTGGCGCCGCAGGACGGCGCGCCAGAGTTTCTCCGGCTGAGGGGAGGCGACGTCGCCGGGCTCCGAATCGACCACGTACCAGGCGCCTTCCTCCAGCTCGGTCTCCAGCTGACCGGGGCCCCAGCCGGCGTATCCGGCGAAGATCCGCAGCGAGCCGAGGGCCGCCGCGAGGAGTTGCGGCGGAGCCTCCAGGTCGACCAGGCCGATCGCTCCGTGCACCCGGCGCCAGCCGAGCGGGCCCTCGTCGCCGGGGATGACGGCCACCCCGAGGGCGGAGTCCAGCGACACCGGTCCGCCCTGGAAGACGACGTCCGGCGCGCCCGACAGGCCGGCCCAGGGTTCGAGGATGTCGCCGACCTCCACCGGGGTGGGGCGGTTGAGGATCACGCCGAGCGAGCCCTCCTCGTCGTGGTCGAGGAGGAGCACCACCGCACGGTCGAAATTCGGGTCCGCGAGAGCGGGTGTGGCCACCAGCAGCCGGCCTGTGAGGGAGGACACCTCGGTCATGAGGAGATGATCCCGCATCCCGGGCCCGCGCGGGGGCCGAAGAGCCGTTGCGCGGGCCCGCCCGGGGCCACGGTTCGGGCGCGCGGGAGCACGGGGGAGCGCACGCCCGGGACACCGCCGGAGCGGTGACGCTGCGCGAGGGGCGGCGCGCGGAGCGTGTCACGTCGGATTCCTCGCACCGGTACACGCCGCATCGCCTGCCGGGCGGGGGGTAGGAGGCCATTACCCTTTTCATCGGCCCCCTGCCCGACCACTCCGGAACGCGAGATTCATGACCGGCACAGACGATGTCCTGCTTGTCCACGGCGGCACCCCGCTGGAGGGCGAAATCCGCGTCCGAGGCGCCAAGAACCTGGTGCCCAAGGCAATGGTCGCCGCTCTGCTCGGCAGCGGTCCCAGCAGGCTGCGCAACGTTCCCGACATCCGTGACGTGCGGGTCGTCCGGGGGCTGCTGCAGCTGCACGGTGTGACGGTGCGCCCGGGTGAGGAACCGGGCGAGCTGGTCCTGGACCCGACGCACGTCGAGAGCGCCAATGTCGCCGACATCGACGCGCACGCGGGCTCGTCCCGCATCCCGATCCTCTTCTGCGGCCCCCTGCTCCACCGCCTCGGCCACGCCTTCATCCCCGGTCTCGGCGGCTGCGACATCGGCGGCCGGCCCATCGACTTCCACTTCGACGTGCTGCGCCGCTTCGGCGCGACGATCGAGAAGCGGGCGGACGGGCAGTACCTGGAGGCCCCGCAGCGGCTTCGCGGCACGAAGATCCGGCTGCCGTACCCCTCGGTGGGCTCCACCGAGCAGGTGCTGCTGACGGCGGTGCTCGCCGAGGGCGTCACCGAGCTCTCCAACGCGGCCGTGGAGCCGGAGATCGAGGACCTCATCTGCGTGCTGCAGAAGATGGGCGCGATCATCTCCATGGACACCGACCGGACCATCCGGATCACCGGTGTCGACAAGCTCGACGGATACACCCACCGGGCGATCCCGGACCGCCTGGAGGCGGCTTCCTGGGCGTCGGCGGCGCTGGCGACCGGGGGCAACATCTACGTGCGCGGCGCCCAGCAGCGTTCGATGATGACCTTCCTCAACACCTTCCGCCGGGTCGGCGGTGCCTTCGAGATCGACGACGAGGGCATCCGCTTCTGGCACCCTGGCGGCCCGCTGAACGCCATCGCGCTGGAGACGGACGTCCACCCGGGCTTCCAGACCGACTGGCAGCAGCCGCTGGTGGTGGCGCTGACGCAGGCGACGGGCCTGTCCATCGTCCACGAGACGGTGTACGAGTCCCGGCTCGGCTTCACCTCTGCGCTCAACCAGATGGGTGCGCACATCCAGCTGTACCGCGAGTGCCTGGGCGGTTCCGACTGCCGCTTCGGCCAGCGCAACTTCCTGCACTCCGCGGTCGTCTCCGGCCCGACGAAGCTCCAGGGCGCGGATCTGGTCATCCCCGACCTGCGTGGCGGCTTCTCGTACCTGATCGCGGCGCTGGCGGCCGAGGGCACCTCGCGGGTCCACGGCATCGACCTGATCAACCGCGGCTACGAGAACTTCATGGAGAAGCTCGAGAAGCTCGGCGCCAAGGTCGAGCTGCCCGGCGGTTCACTGGTCTGACCAGCTCCCGGTCCCGTCCGGCCGAGAAGCCCGCCGCCCCGGCCCGCATCGCGCGGACCGGGGC
>NZ_JBHWZJ010000254.1:0-10294 GCF_042728415.1 Streptomyces sp. NPDC060198
GCTCCTGGGTGCCCGGCACGAGCCGGCCCGCGCCCAAGGACGGCGAGGGCGCGCCCGTGCCGGACCCGTCACCGGCGGGCCCGGGGCGGCGGAGCCCGTCACGGGCCCCGCCGACCGGCCCGTCACTCCTCCGTGACGAGTTCGAGGGTCTCGTGCGACGAGCCCTCCGGCAGTTCGGGAACGGGCCACTCCTGGTCGGGTACGTAACCCACCGTCCGCCACCACGGCTCGGACGGCAGTTCCCCGGCGGGCTCGAAAGGCTGTCCCGGAATGGGGAAGGCACCCGCCTGACCGATCGCGGCCGCGGCCTCACGGGTCCACTCCCCCGGCTCGGCCCACGGGTGCGGGGCGAGGTTGAAGGTGCCCCAGTGGATCGGCATCAGAACGCCGCGAGGGCTGCCGCCCTGGAGGTCAAGATGCGCGCGGAGCCCTTCGGCGGGCGTCATGTGGATGTCGGGCCAGAATTCGGAGTAAGCCCCGATCTGGATCATCGTCAGATCGAACGGGCCGTGCTCGGCTCCGATGTCACGGAATCCGGCGAAGTAACCTGTGTCGCCACTGTGGTAGATCCGGTGCTCGGCCCCCTCGACAGCCCAGGACGCCCAGAGGGTGTGCTGGCCGCTGCGCACGCCGCGTCCGCAGAAGTGCCGCGCGGGGGTCGCCGTGAGCCGGATGCCCGCCACCTCCGTGCTCTCGTTCCAGTCCAGCTCGCGCAGCCGGGTGGGTGACACACCCCAGTGCTCCAGGTGGGCGCCGACGCCGAGCGGCACGGCGAAGACGGTGTCCGTCCGGGCGAGGGCACGGATCGTCGGCAGGTCCAGGTGGTCGTAGTGGTCGTGGGAGATGACGACGACGTCCACCGGCCCCAGCGCGTCGAGCGACAGCGGGGCGGGATGGAGACGCTTGGGGCCCGCGAAGTCGAACGGGGAGCAGCGCTCGCCCCAGACGGGATCGAAGAGCACGCGGCTCCCGTCGATCTCGGCGAGAACGCTGGAATGGCCCATCCAGGTCACCCGGAGACCCGAGGCCGGCGGCCGGGCCAGGTCGGCGAAGGTCGTGGCGTGCACCGGAATGTTTCCGAGCGGTGCCCTGCGTGCCCGTTGCTCCTTGTTGAAGTAGGTCTTCGCGAGTTCCAGCGAGGAGCCCGAGGGCCGGGTCCGGGCCCCGACCGGATTCTGGAACACTCCGTCGGCGAAGTGGGGCGAGCGGCGGATGCGCTCCATCCGGGCCCCTGAGGGGTCGGCCCCGAACGCGTCGGCGCGCATCGAGCGGAGTCGGGTGCGCAGGGGGGTCAAGAATTCGGCGCCGGTCACAGCATCTCCTGGGGGAGTCGGTCTCTTCCTATTATGTGCGGGAGGCACGCCCGCGCGACGGTTCGCCCGGGGCGGGCACGGCGCCCCGGGCCTGCCCGACTCCCCACATGTATCGCGTCAGGCACCCGGCTGCCCGTACACGTGCTCGACATGGAGGGTGAGGACGACCCTGCGGTCCCGCACCATCGCCTGCCGGTAGTCGTCCCAGTCCGGGTGCTCGCCGAGCACGTCCCGGTAGAGGGAGATCAGCGCTTCGACGGTGGCGTCCTGGGGGTCGGCGGCGGGGGGAGTCAGCTCGGCCGTCCCGTCCACGACGGTCCACGCGCCCCGGTTCTCGCTCGTCACATGGAAACTCGCCCGGGGGTCGCGGCGCAGGTTCCGCGTCTTCGCCCGGTCCTCCGTCACCGAGACCCGGATCGTCCGGGCTTCGGCGTCGAAGGCGTGGTTCACGTTCGACAGTTGGGGTCGGCCGTTCTTCCTCAGCGTCACGAGCACCCCGTCGTGCGAGGCACCGACGAGTCGCAGGAGGTCTTCCTGTGCGGTATCGAGAGACGTCATGATCCGTCCAACGTGCCCACGCCCCGCAAGATTCCGCCGCCACGGCCCCGGCGAGGGGGTCGGCGGCACGTACGTCCACCTGGGGTCGCCGCCGTCGTACGAGGTGTTCGCCGGGACGGTGCTGGAGCGGATTCCGGCGGCGCCTGACGGGCACGCGACCGGCGGGCCCGTCACGTCTCCGAGTTCCCCCGGTGTGACGGGCCGTGGGCCGACCGTGCTCAGAGCGGCAGCAGGTCCGGGCGCTTCGCGGCGACCTCGTCGCCGGAGGACTCGCCGCGCAGCCGGCGGCCGATCCACGGGACGAGGTACTCGCGTGCCCACTGGATGTTGTCGCGCCGCATCTCGAAGGTGTTCCGCTGGGCCTGCGGGGGCCAGGGCTGGTCGGGGTCGGCCGGTGTCTCCAGGCCGAGGACCTGTGCGGCCCGCAGCGCCACCCGGGTGTGCCCTTCCGGCGAGAGGTGCAGCCGGTCGTTGTCCCAGGCCCGGCGGTCCTGGATCGAACGCAGGGACCAGAGGTCCAGCACCGGGCAGTGGTAGCGGTCCGCGATGGCCCGCAGGTGGACGTTGTAGGTGGCGATCTTGCCGCGCATGTGCCGGAGCACCGGGACCCCGCGGGTGTCGAATCCGGTCGTCACCATGACGGTGCCGACCGCGTCGGTGAGGTCGGCGACCGCGCGTTCGAAGCGCTCGGCCAGATCGTCCGGGTCGGTGCCGGGCCTGATGATGTCGTTGCCCCCGGCGCAGAAGCTCACCAGGTCGGGTGCGAGCTCCTTGGCGCGGGGGACCTGCTCCTCGACTATCTGATCGAGAAGTCGTCCGCGTACCGCGAGATTGGCGTACCGGAATTCCCCGTGCACGGAATCGGGACCCGTCGCCTCGTCGAGGGCGGGAAGCTGGTCCGCGAGGAGAACCGCGAAACGGTCCGCCCAGCCGACATAAGACCCGTCCGGTCCGGGGTCTCCGACTCCCTCGGTGAAACTGTCGCCGATCGCCGCGTACGACCCGATGGTGTCTGTCTGCTGGATTCTCGAATCGTCTGCCACGACCACATATCTTGCCCCTTTTCATGTGACCTACGCGACCGTAAGAAGGGGTTGACGTGGGGTGAGATAGACCACCTGGTCAGTTTTTGGTAAAGCCGGAATAAGTAGAGGGGCGGCACGCTTGCGCGTACCGCCCCTCGAATCCCTGACGGATCGTGACGATTCGTCAATGGGAGGTGGCTCAGATGGAGACGCCGTGGGACCGCAGGTAGGCGATCGGGTCCACGTCCGAGCCGTAGCTCGGGGTGGTGCGGATCTCGAAGTGGAGGTGCGGGCCGGTGACGTTGCCGGTGGCACCCGAGAGACCGATCTGCTGGCCGCCGGTGACGGTCTGGCCGGCCGAGACCATCAGCTGCGACTGGTGCGCGTACTGGGAGTACATGCCGTCGGCGTGCTTGATGATGACCTCGTTGCCGTAGGCGCCGTCGTAGCCGGCGGAGACGACTGTGCCGGGGCCGACGGCGCGGACGACGGTGCCGGTGGCGGCGCTGAAGTCGGAGCCGGTGTGGTAACCGCTGGACCACATGGAGCCGGAGGCGTGGTACTGGGTGGTGACGGTCGCGTTGGCCACCGGGGTGGTCCAGCCCGTGCTGTTGCTGTCGGCGGCCTTGGTGGTGGTCGCGGCGGACTCGGCCGAGGCCGCCGGGGCGGCCTTCGCCTCGGTCTTGGCGGCCGTCTTCGTCTCGGTCTTCGGGGCCTCGGCCTTGGCGGAGGACGCGGTGGAGGCCGAGCCGGACGCCTGGGCGCCGAGGGTCAGCTTCATGCCCGGGAGGATCAGGCTCGGGTTGCCGCCGACGACCTCGCGGTTGTCCTGGTAGAGCTTCTCCCAGCCACCCTTGATCTTGTGCTGGGCGGCGATCTTCGCCAGGTAGTCGCCGGGGACGACCTTGTAGGTCTTGGCGGACTGCTGGGCGGACTGGGCGGCGGCGGGGGCCGACTGCTCAGCGGCGTGGGCACCCGTGGCTCCGAGGAGCGGCAGGGCGACGACGGCGCCGCCCGCTCCGACGGCGAGGATGCCGCGAGCGATCGGGCCGGACTTCTTACGACGGTGCTTACCCGGGATGGGCATGGGGGAATTCCTCTCCGGCGCCTACGAGGTGAGCTGTCGGGTTCGGGCTGGAGATGCCCGGTCGCGCTGAACGCGACTTCACCCCGAGCCTTCCGGAACAACTCCGGTCGGCGGCTTACCTGGGTCCCCCGCTCCTGCCACGCATCAGTGAGTGCGAATTCCGGGCGGCGGCAGGATTAGGCGGTCCGTCCGGAGTGATGGTGAACGTAATCGAGCCAGGTCGGACGGAACAAGCCGTCGCAAGCGGAACGGAATCCCGGAGCCGAAATCGGCCCGCTTTTCCGGTCACCCTCCGTGGATTACCGATCTTGGCTTTCCGCGCGGCGGACGGACTGCCGCCCGGCTTCCCGGCCACACACGGTCACGGATATGATCCCGCTCACGAGATCACCCACCATCTCACCCATAAACGGGTGATGTTGATCAAAATACGTACAATACGGACATGTCGCGCACGTCACTGATGACGGTTCTTCAGCAGCCGGGGAGACGACCGCCGGCTCCCCGGCGCCGGGGAGCGATGTCGTAGGGTCGCGACGAGCCGACGTCGGCGAGCAGCGCCGGCGCGCAGACGCACCGAGGAGCCGCTGTGACGCAGGTGCCGCAGTTCTCGCCGGCCGAACCCGAGCTGAGCGGGGTCCGTAACTTCCGGGACGTGGGCGGGCTGCCCACTGCCGATGGACGACGGGTCCGGCACGGGAGGCTCTTCCGCAGCGGTCACCTCGCCGCCGCCACCGCCGAGGACGCCGTCTTCCTCGGCCGGCTCGGCCTGCACACGGTCTTCGATTTCCGTAACTCCGCCGACCAGAAGCTCGACGGCTTCGACATCGAACTGCCGGGCGTGCGCAACGTCCGCATCCCGCTCTCCGACCCGGCGGACGGGGCCGGCTTCTGGCGGCTGGTGCGCGAGGGCGACATCGCGCAGCTGCGTTCACTGCTCGCCGACGGCAAGGGCACGGAGCGCATGCTCGCCTCGTACCGCTCGATCATCACCGACCGTACGGCCGAGCAAGGCCGGGTCCTGCACGCCCTGGCGGAAGACAGCGTGCCGGCGCTGATGCACTGCGCCGCGGGCAAGGACCGGGCGGGCCTGACGATGGCGGTGACCCTGCTCGCGGTGGGAGTGGAGCGCGATGCCATCGCGGCGGACTACCTCAAGTCCAACGATGCGCACCGCCGGTACCGGCTGAGGCGTGGCGACAGCGCGGACCCCCTGGTGTCCGCCGAGGTGATGAGCCTGCTCAACCCGCTCTTCGGGGCACACATCGACTACCTGGACGCGGCCCTCGCCACGATCGAGGAGAACTGGGGCACCACGGAGCGCTACTTCGCCGAGGGACTGGGACTCTCCGGGGAGACCCGGGAGCGGCTGCGTGAGCGGCTGCTGGACGAGGCGTAGGCCGCACGCTCGTCGCGGCGGTCCGGTCAACCGGGCGATCCCGGTCGGGCCGCCGCCCGGACCCACCCCTCGTCGAGGTGGATCGTCCAGGTGTCCCCCACCGCCCGGTCCAGTTCGACCAGGACCGCGACGCCGGCGATGACCGCGGGCGCGTCGGAGAGCCGCAGCGGAGAGGCCGGGACGCCACGCCGCAGGTAGGTGGGCAGTTCGCCGTCGCAGACGAACGCGTGCAGCGGCACGGAGTCACCGCCGAACCACACGGCTCGGTGCTCCTCTGCCCACGCGGCCGCGGCGTCGACCCGGTCCAGGTGCGCCAGCAGGTGTTCGGGAGCGGGCCCGTGGCTGAACTGCACGAGGAAGCCGGCGGCGTCGACCGCCCACCAGTCCCACGTACATCCGGGCCGCGGATGCCGCAGGTCCGTCGTCATGCGGGCATGCTACGGAGCCCCGCGGTCCGGAGGAATCCCCCTACTGATTGCCGCCCGCCACGGCGAACAGGATGTAGAGGAAGGCGGCGATGACGTGCCCGGCGACCAGGTAGGCGACGAGCCGGATGACCATCCCGCGCGGCATCTTCCGCTCCTGGGTGTCCCGGGGGGCGCTGCTGCCGGTCTGCCGGGGCGTCAGCGGGTCGTAGTGCTCCGAATCGGACATGACGGTCCTCTCTTCCGTACGCCCGGGGCCGGGCGTACGAGGAATGGGCGCGGCACCGGGGTGCCGGGCGCGGTCAGCGCCGACGGGTCCCGTCACCGAGGCACAGCTCGGCGGCGGGGCTCTGCAACAAGGTGTGTACGAAGATCAGCTCGGCGCCCTCGGGCCCGGCGGCGGCGATCCGGTGCGGGGTGAGCGAGTCGAAGTGGGCGCTGTCGCCGGGCCCGAGCTCGTGCGTGGTTTCGCCGAGGGAGAGCCGCAGCCGCCCTTCGAGGACGTACAGCCACTCCTCCCCCGGGTGGACGCGCACCAGGTCGCCCTGGGCGCCGTACGGGACGCGGACGCGCAGGGCTTGCATGGCACGGCCCGGACCGCCGGCCCGGCGGTACATCCAGCCGTCCGCCTCGGGCCCGTCGAACCGGCCGCCGCGCACGATCGCGTCGCGTTCCGGGGGGATCTCGCCGAGGAGTTCGGAGACGGTCGTACCGTAGATACGGGCGAGGCCGAGGAGGACGGGCAGCGAGGGCTGACGGTTTCCCGTTTCGAGCCGGGAGAGATGGGCCGGGGAGAGTCCCGCGCGCTGCGCGGCGGCCTCCAGGGTGAGGCCTCGGCTCCGGCGCAGTTCGCGCAGGCGGGGGGCGACGCCGGGGAGGTCGTCGGCCACCCCTCCGTCAGGAGGATTCATACCTCCATTGCGCCACCGACTTTCCTCTGAGGCAAATTTCTTGCCTCAGAGGCAAAACCGTCGGAGACGGGTCAGCGGTTGGCGACCGCCTGCTTCACCAGGGTGCGGCCGAAGTCCCACATCAGGCCGCCCCCACCGTGGGCGTCGTCCATCACCGACTCGAAGGCCGTCACGAACCGGTCGACCTCGGGTTCGCCGATGATCAGCGGCGGGATCAGCTTGATCACTTCGAGATGGTCCCCGGACACCTGGGTGAGAATCCGGTGCTTCTGCAACAACGGTACGACAACCATCTGCGCGAAGAGTCCCTTGCGTGCGGCCTGGAGCATCGTCCACCGGCTGCGCAGCTTGATCGACGACGGCCGGCCGAACTCGATGCCGATCATCAGCCCGCGCCCGCGCACCTCGTGCAGCAGTTCGTACCGGTCGACCAGCGCGGCGAGCCGTGTCCGCAGCAGGTCCCCGGTGCGCCGGGCGTGGGCGACGGTCTCCTCGTCCTCCATCACCGAGAGGACCGCGAGTCCCGCCGCCATGGCCTGGGCGTTCGAACCGAAGCTCGCCGAGTGGACGAGCACCCGGTCCATGGAGGAGTAGACCTTCTTGAAGATCCAGTCCTTCCCGATGGTGGCTCCGACCGGCACATAGCCGCCGGAGAGCGCCTTGGCGACGCAGACCAGGTCGGGCTCGACGCCGTCCTCGTGCTGGTACGCGTAGAAGTCGCCGGTCCGGCCGAGACCGGTCTGCACCTCGTCCGCGATCAGCAGCGCCTTGTGCCGGTGCAGGAGCTCCTGGGCCTCGCGCAGGAAGCCGGGCGGCGCCGCGTGCACGCCCTTGCCCTGGATGGGCTCGACGACCAGTGCCGCCACGTCGCCGCGCTTGAGCTCCCGGCGCAGCGCGTCGAGGTCGCCGAGGGCGATGGCGGTGTCGGGGAGCAGCGGGGCGAAGCCGTCGCGGAAGCCGTCCTCTCCGTTGATCGAGAGCGAGCCGGTGGTGAGGCCGTGGAAGGCGTGGGTGCAGTAGAGGACGCGTGGTTTCCCGGTGGCGTACCGGGCGAACTTGAGCGCCGTCTCGACGGCCTCGGTACCGCTGTTGCCGAAGAAGACCCGGTCGAGGTGGGGGCTGTGGGTAAGGAGCTTCTCGGCGAGCAGACCGGGCAGCGGCTGGCAGTCGAAGCGGGTGAGGTCGGCGAGGGAGGCGTCGAGCACGTCGTGGAGTGCCTTGCGGACGACCGGGTGGTGCCGTCCGAGGCCCATCACGCCGAATCCGGCGAGCATGTCGAGGTAGTCTTCGCCGTCCGCGTCCCAGAAGTGGGCGCCCTCGGCCCGTTCGTAGACCTTGTCGAAACCGATGGTGTGCAGCATGCGCGGCAGTTGGTGGTTGAGATGGCGCGCGTGCAGTTCGTAGCGTTCGGCGCCGCGCTCCGCGAGCAGCGTCGCGAGATCGAACCCCTTGCCGGCGCTGTCGGCGCCGTCGGTGTGCGCGGCGCCGGCCGCCCTGTCGTCCTTCATTCCCCGCTCGTCTCCTTCTTCGCCCGAACCGCTGGATTCGCTGGTGTCGCTCCGCGCGCCTCGCGTCCTCGTTCCGTACCGTCCCCGGCCGGCGGTACGGGATGCGGGGCCGTCGCTTCCTCTTCGGCGCGGTCGGCGGGGTGGCCGTCCGGGGCTCCGGGACGTCCCGCGAGTGCCGCGCCGATGCTGCCCGCGATCTCCACCGGGGTCAGTCCGACGTCGGCGAGCAGCTCACCGCGTCGGGCGTGGGCGAGGAACTCCTCGGGGATCCCGAAGGTCCGCAGCGGGACGTCCACTTCCGCGTCCCGCAGCGCCTGCCCGACCGCCCAGCCGACGCCTCCGGTACGGCAGTTGTCCTCGACGACGGCGACCAGCCGGTGCCTGGCGGCGAGGGGGGCGAGCTCCTCGTCCACCGGTCGGACCCAGCGCGGGTCGACAACGGTGCAGCCGATCCCCGCGCCGGTCAGCAGGTCGGCGGCGCGCAGGCAGACCGGGGCCATCACCCCGACCGCCACCAGCAGCACGTCGGAACGCTCGCCCCGGTGCAGTACGTCCATGGAGCCGACGCGTCCGACTGCGGGGACCGCCTCCCCCACGGACTCCTTGGGGAACCTGACGACGGTGGGTGCGTCGTGGACGTCGACTGCCTCCCGGAGCTGCGCTCTGAGCTGCTCGGCGTCGCGCGGGGCGGCGATCCGCAGCCCGGGCACGACCTGGAGCACCGACAGGTCCCACATGCCGTTGTGGGAGGGGCCGTCCGTGCCGGTGATCCCGGCCCGGTCGAGCACGAACGTCACGCCGCTGCGGTGCAGGGCCACGTCCATCAGCACCTGGTCGAATGCCCTGTTGAGGAAGGTGGAGTAGACGGCGACGACGGGGTGCAGTCCGCCGGCGGCCATTCCCGCGGCGGAGACCGCGGCGTGCTGCTCCGCGATGCCCACGTCCACGACCCGGTCCGGGAAGGCGGCGGCGAACTCGGTGAGCCCGACGGGATGGAGCATGGCGGCGGTGAGGGCGACCACGTCGGGGCGCTCCGCCCCGATCCGGGCGATCTCCTCGCCGAAGACGGAGGTCCACGAGGGTCCGGCGGGCGCGGTCAGCGGACGGCAGGTCAGCGGGTCCATCGCCCCCACGGCGTGGAAGCGGTCGGCCTCGTCCCGCAGGGCTGGGGTGTAGCCGCGGCCCTTCTCGGTGATGCAGTGGACGAGCACGGGCCCCCGGAAGTGCTTGGCCCGTACGAGGGCCGACTCGACGGCGGCGATGTCGTGGCCGTCGACCGGTCCGACGTATTTGAGGCCGAGGTCCTCGAAGAGCCCCTGCGGGGCGAAGGTGTCCTTGAACCCCTTCTTCGCCCCGTGCAGCGAGCCGTACAGCGGCTGTCCGACGACGGGGGTGCGCTCCAGGAGTTCCTTGCACCGGGCCAGGAAGCGTTCGTAGCCGTCGGTGGTACGGAGGGTGGCGAGGTGGTCGGCGAGGCCGCCGATGGTCGGGGAGTACGAGCGGGTGTTGTCGTTCACCACGACGATCAGGGGGCGGTCCTTGGCGGCGGCGATGTTGTTCAGCGCCTCCCAGGCCATGCCGCCGGTGAGTGCGCCGTCCCCGATGACGGCGACGACGTGGTCGTCCCTGCCGAGCCGTTCATTGGCCTTGGCCAGCCCGTCGGCCCAGCCGAGCGCGGTGGAGGCGTGCGAGTTCTCGATGACGTCGTGCGCGGACTCGGCGCGGGAGGGGTAGCCCGAGAGGCCGCCCTTGCTCCGCAGCTTGGAGAAGTCCTGGCGGCCGGTGAGGAGCTTGTGCACATAGCTCTGGTGGCCGGTGTCCCACAGGATCCGGTCGCGCGGCGAGTCGAAGACCCGGTGCAGGGCGATGGTCAGTTCCACGACGCCGAGGTTCGGACCGAGGTGCCCGCCGCTGCGGGACACCGCCTGCACGAGGAACGTCCTGATGTCCGCCGCGAGTTCGTCCAGTTGCGTTGCGCCGAGCGGCGCGAGGTCCCGTGGTCCCCCGATGGATTCCAGCAAGGTCACGAACGTGCCCCCTCGTCGGTTCCTGGTGGAAGGAGGGCGGT
>NZ_JBHWZJ010000255.1:0-10197 GCF_042728415.1 Streptomyces sp. NPDC060198
CCCCCGAGGCGCCCCCTTCCCGCCCGACCACACTCCGCCGGAGCCGCACCATGCGTTTCGCCACGTACGAACATCAGGAGCACCGCCGGGTGGCGGTCGTGGAAGAGGACGGCACCCTCTTCCCTCTGCCCGGGGTCACCTCGCTCACCGCACTGATCCAGGAGACCTCCGGCCTGCCCGCGCTGCTCGACGCCGGATCGACGGCTCTCGACGGGCCGGCCGGCCCGCACGTCTCCCAGGTTGGTCCGCTTCCCCCGCTCCAGCCCGCTTCGGTACGGGACTTCGTGACCTTCGAGGAGCACGTGGAGGGGGTGCGCCGGTCCGTGGAAGGCGTCGGCGGCGTCCCCGAACAGTGGTACGCGGCCCCGACCTTCTACTTCACCAACCCACACGCGATCCACGGTCACCTCGACGGCATCCCGGTACCGCCCGGCTCGTCCGTCCTGGACTTCGAGCTGGAGGTCGGAGCCGTCATCGGCCGCGAGGGCCGTGACCTGACACCACGTCAAGCCCGTGACCACATCGTCGGCTACACCGTCTTCAACGACTGGTCCGCACGCGACCTCCAGAGCGCGGAGATGAAGGTCGGCCTCGGCCCCTGCAAGGGCAAGGACACCGCCACCACCCTGGGTCCGTACCTCGTCACCGCCGACGAGCTGGAGCCCCACCGCGACGCGGACGGCTTCCTGCGGCTGGCCATGACCGCGGAGATCAACGGCCGGGTGGTCGGCGAGGACCTGCTGTCCCACATGAGCTGGACCTTCGAGGAGATGACCGCCTACGCCTCCCGCGGCACCCGGGTCGTCCCGGGCGACGTCCTCGGCTCCGGTACCTGCGGCAACGGCGGCTGCCTCGCCGAACTCTGGGGCCGTCGCGGCGAACAGTCCCCGCCGCCGCTGAAGCCCGGTGACACCGTCACGCTCACCGTCGAGGGCCTCGGCGTCCTCACCAACACCGTCGTCGAAGGCGCCGCTCCCGTCCCGCTGCCCACCGGACGCCGCCGCCTCCGGGAGCGGCCGTGACCGACCCGCACTCCAAGAGGCTGCTCGGAAAGGTCGTCGTCGTCACCGGCGCGGCCGGCGGACAGGGCGCCGCCGAAGCCCGGCTGCTCACCCTGGAAGGGGCCCGTGTCATCCCCACCGACGTGACCGGCGCACCCGGCTGCCGACGCCTCGACGTCACCAGCGAAACGGACTGGGCCGAACTCGCGGACGAACTGCGGGAGTCGTACGGGCAGGTGCACGGCCTGGTCAACAACGCCGGCATCACCTGGCGGGCCCGACTCGGCGACGTACGCCCGGCGGACATGGCCCGCGTCCACGCGGTCAACGTCACCGGTCCGCTCCTCGGCATGCAGCATGTGGCGCCGCTCATGCGCCCCGGCTCCTCCATCGTCAACGTCGGATCGTCCGCTGCCCTCACCGCTCACTACCCGGTCGCCTACACGACCAGCAAGTGGGCACTGCGCGGCCTGTCGAAGACCGCTGCCCTGGAGCTCGGACCGCGCGGCATCCGCGTCAACACGATCCATCCCGGTTACATCGAGACCGGGATGACCGCCTCGGCCGCACCCGCGTTCCGCGAGGTGAACGTCCGCGAGACGCCACTGGGCCGCACGGGCACCGTCGGCGAAGTCGCGCCGCTGGTGGCGTTCCTGTTGTCCGACGACGCGTCGTTCATCACCGGTGCGGAGATTCCGGTGGACGGCGGCATGACCGCGCACGGCGGCGTCAAGTCCGTCTCCGACGCACTGCGCGAAGCCCCCAACTGAAAGGCGCCACGCACCCATGAACAAGGTCCGCGCCGACGCCGCCGAAGCGGTCGCCGACATCCCCGACGGTGCCTCGCTCGCCGTCGGCGGCTTCGGCCTCAGCGGCGTACCCGAAACCCTGATACGCGCCCTGTACGACCGGGGCACGACCGGTCTGAACGTCGTCTCCAACAACTGCGGGGTCGACGGCCGCGGTCTGGGCATCCTGCTCTCCGCCGGCCGCATCTCCCGCGTCACCGGCTCCTACGTCGGCGAGAACAGGGAGTTCGCTCGGCAGTACCTCGGCGGTGAACTGGAGGTCGAACTCACCCCGCAGGGCACCCTCGCGGAACGGCTGCGCGCGGGCGGTGCGGGCATCCCCGCCTTCTACACCCCCGCCGGCGTCGGCACTCAGGTGGCGAACGGCGGCCTGCCCTGGCGGTACGCGGCCGACGGCACGGTGGCCGTGGCCTCCCCGCCCAAGGAGACCCGCGACTTCGCCGGCCGCGCCCACGTCCTGGAGCACGGCATCACCACCGACTTCGCCCTCGTACGGGCCTGGCGCGGCGACCACCACGGCAACCTGCTCTTCCGCCGTGCCGCCGCCAACTTCAATCCCCTCGCCGCCATGGCCGGCCGCGTCACCGTCGCCGAGGTCGAGGAGCTCGTCGAACCGGGCGCACTCCGCCCCGAGGACATCCACCTGCCCGGCATCTACGTCCAGCGGATCGTGGCCCTCACCGCCGCGCAGGCCGCCGACAAGCAGATCGAGAAGAGGACGGTACGCGTCTGATGGCCTGGACCCGCGACCAGATGGCCGCCCGTGCCGCCGCCGAACTCGCCGACGGCTCCTACGTCAACCTCGGCATCGGCCTGCCCACTCTCCTTCCGGGCCATCTCCCGCCCGGCGTCCACGTCGTCCTGCACTCCGAAAACGGCATCCTCGGCACCGGCCCCTACCCCGTCGAGAGCGAGGTCGACCCCGACCTGGTCAACGCCGGCAAGGAGACCGTCACCGTGCTGCCGGGTGCCTCCTTCTTCGACTCCGCGCTCTCCTTCGGCATGATCCGCGGCGGCCACATCGACACCGCGGTACTGGGCGCCATGCAGGTGTCCGAACGCGGCGACCTCGCCAACTGGATGATCCCCGGAAAGATGGTCAAGGGCATGGGCGGCGCGATGGACCTCGTCCACGGGGCCCGCCGCGTCATCGTCCTCATGGAACACACCGCCAAGGACGGCACTCCCAAGATCCTCGGCGAGTGCACGCTCCCCCTCACCGGCGAGCGGTGCGTCCACCGGATCATCACCGACCTCGGAGTCCTCGACGTCACCCCCGACGGGCTCGCCCTGGTCGAGACCGCCCCAGGCGTCACCGTCGAAGACATCACCGCCCGGACCGACGCCGCCGTGCGCGCGGACAGCGTCTCCGCGGCCTGCTGAGCCCTGCGACACCGCTGCCCCTCCAGCCCCCCGGCAACGCACTTCCTGGGATCGCTCGCACGCCAGAACACCCCTGCTCACTCACGGAGGCCAGATGCCCGTCACCTCTTCCCCACTCCACATCGCCGTAGTCGGCGGCGGCATCGGCGGACTGGCGGCCGCACTGGCGACCGCCCGCGCCGGCCACCGCGTGACGCTCGTGGAACGAGCCACCCGCTTCGGCGAGATAGGCGCCGGCCTGCAACTCGCCCCGAACGCCTCCCTCGCCCTCGACGAACTCGGCGTACTCGCCGCCGTACGGCACACCGCCGTGGCACCACCCCGGCTGGTGATGATGGACGCCCTCACCGGACACGAGGTCACGGCCCTCGACCTCCACGGCGCGGCCTACACCGACCGCTTCGCGCACCCCTACCTCGTCACCCACCGGACCGACCTGCACGCCGCGCTGCTGACCGCCTGCCAGGAACATCCAGGCGTCACTCTGCGCACGGGGCACACCGTCACCGAGGCGGAACAGAACGGCTTCGGCGTCCACCTGACCTTCGCCGAGAACCACGCGGAACTGACCGCCGACGCGGTGGTCGCGGCCGACGGACTGCACTCCCGCCTGCGCCGGTCGTTGGTGAACGACGGAGAACCGGTCTGTTCGCGGTACGTCGCCTTCCGCGGCGCCCTCCCCACCGGGAAGATGACCGGCCCGATGTCCCGACACGCCGCCTCGGAAGCGGTGATGGTCTGGGCCGGGCCACGCATGCACCTGGTGCAGTACCCCGTACGCCGCGGCGAGCTCTACAACCAGGTCGCCGTCTTCGAGAGCGACCACTACACCCCGGACTCCGACGACTGGGGCACCGAAGCCGAACTCGAGGAGCGCTTCGCCGGCACCTGCCGGGCCGTGCGGGACGCCCTCCCCCTCATCTCACGCGACCGGCGCTGGCCCCTCTACGACCGCGCCCCGATCGACACCTGGGTGCACGGCCGCATCGCCCTCCTCGGCGACGCCGCCCACCCCATGCTCCAGTACCTCGCACAGGGCGCGTGCCAGGCACTCGAGGACGCGGTGGCTCTCGGACAGGCTCTCGGCCAGTGCTCGGACCCCGCTGAAGCCTTCGCCGCGTACGCGGACCGGCGCCGCGAACGGGCGGCCCTCATCCAGACCAGCGCCCGCCGCTTCGGCGAGATCTGCCACCTGGAAGGCATGGGAGCCACCCTGCGCAACCAGCTCCTCTCGTCACGCGGCCCCGAGGCGTTCGACGACATCTCCTGGGTGTGGACCCCCACCCCCTCATCTGCTCCCGCCCTGTGAACCGGCTCGCCGAGGAGGACACCGTGACGACCGACGACAACGCCTACAAAGCCCTGGAGAGCCTGGGAGCCGCCCCGCTGTGGCGCTTCTACGGCAACCTCTTCCCCGCACAGCCCAAGAGCCGCGCCGTGCCCTACCGCTGGAGCTGGCAGGAACTGCGGCCGCATCTGCTGCACTTCTCCGAAACGCTCTCGCTGGACGAGGCGGAACGCAGGGTACTCATGCTGGTGAACCCCGGCCTGACCGATCCGCCCGCCACCGTCAACACCCTGTACGCGGGACTGCAGATCATCCTGCCCGGCGAGACCGCCCAGGCACACCGGCACACGTCCAACGCCTTCCGCTTCGTCCTGGAGGGCAGCGGTGCGTGGACGACGGTCGACGGCGAGCGTGTCTTCATGTCGCCGGGCGACCTGCTGCTCACCCCCGGCTGGCACTGGCACGACCACACGCACGAGGGCGACGCTCCGATGATCTGGCTCGACGCCCTCGACTACCCCCTCGTCAACGCCCTGGAGGCGGGCTTCTACGAGAAGTACCCGCAGCGCCTCCAGCCCGTGACCCGACCGGACGACGCCGGCAGCAGGCAGTTCCTGCACGGTCGGCTGAACCCGGTCTGGCTCACCCAGGACGGCCCCAACTCCCCTGTGACCCGCTATACGTGGGAAGAGACCCGACGCGCTCTGGAGGGGATCTCCGACACCGCGGCAGGCAGCGACGTCGACGGCATCGTCCTCGAATACACCAACCCGTGGACGGGCGGCCCCGTCATGCCGACCATCGGCTGCCGCGTCCAGCGCCTGCGACCGAGTTTCCGGGGAGCCGGATCCCGGCACACCGCCTCCACCATCTTCAGCGTGGTCCGCGGTGAAGGGTCCACGATCGTGGACGGCGAGCGGTTGGAGTGGTCCGAGAACGACACCTTCACCGTGCCCAGCTGGACGTCCTACCGACACCTCAACCGCTCCGCCTCCAACGACGCCGTCCTGTTCTCCTACAGCAACGAGCCCGTCATGCGCTCCCTCGGCCTGTACCGCGCCGAAGACGCCGACCCCGGCGCCTGAATGAACCGCACCCCACCCGGACATCCCGTATCCGTATCCCGCAATCCGCATGCCGCAATCCGTAAGGAGGCCCAGATGCGTCTGGCCCTGTTCAACGACGGGCGACTCGGAGTCGTCGACGGCGACTACCTTGTCGACGTGACCGAGCAACTCGTCGGTACCGGCACACCCGGCCCGGCCGGAGCGCTGCACCGACACATCGAGACCACGGCCTGTGAGGGAGCTGCCCCGCTGGACCTCTCCGGCCTCACGCGCGTCCCGTTGGCCGAGGCTGTCCTGGAGGCGCCGCTGCCCCGTCCCGGCAAGATCATCGGGGCGCCGGTCAACTACCTGGACCACAAGGCCGAGATGGAGTACACCACCTCCATCGCGGACCTGGGCGTCTTCCTCAAGGCCAACTCGTCGGTCATCGGGCCGGGCCAGGATGTCCTCCTG
Organism: Streptomyces sp. NPDC060198; assembly: GCF_042728415.1. Taxonomy (NCBI): domain Bacteria; kingdom Bacillati; phylum Actinomycetota; class Actinomycetes; order Kitasatosporales; family Streptomycetaceae; genus Streptomyces; species Streptomyces sp. NPDC060198. The sequence continues at coordinate 6,002 of NZ_JBHWZJ010000255.1, forward strand.
CCCTACACGGACAAGCGCACCGACCAGGAAGGCGAGCTGGGCGTCGTCATCGGCCGCACCGCCACCCACGTCGACGCGGCCGACGCGCTGGACCACGTCTTCGGCTACACCTGCGTACTGGACATCACCGTGCGATCCGGCGAAGACCGTTCCACACGCAAGTCGTTCGACACATTCACACCGATCGGGCCCTGGATCGTCACCGCCGACGAGATACCGGACCCCGACTGCCTCAACCTGCGCTGCGACGTCAGCGGTGGCACCCGGCAGCGAACGAACACTGCGGATCTGATTTTCGGCGTCCGTGAACTGATCGCCTACACGTCGTCCGTCATGACCCTCCACCCTGGTGACGTGATCGCGACCGGTACACCGGCCGGCGTGGGGCCGCTCAGCCACGGCGACACGATCGTCCTGGACATCGAACGGGTCGGCCGTCTGGAAGTGGGCGTCGACGGAACCCTGGCCGTCCCCTACGCGCGGCGCCCCGGGCGTCGGGCGCGCTGACCGGCACCACCTCACATGCACGCGACCGGAACCCGCCCAGAGCAGAACACCTGCCGGTTCCGCCCACGCGTCTCCGCTTCCCCCACGTGGACGCCTCCGTTGTCTAGCTTCAACGGCGGCTGCTACCCCCTGAATGTCTCCAGCAGCCGCCATTAAAGCTAGATATTACGAGGGTGGGCGCGCTGCATCAATGGGATCAGGCCAGGCAGCCCGTCTGGGCATGACAGGGGTGTCCACGCATGGATAGCACCCGTGTCAGGACGGCATGGGGATGCCCTCCCGCGCGCAGGGCACCGGCCTGCCAGGTGATCCAGAGTACCCAAATGATGAACCCCATACGAAAGGCGGCACTGGGCAGGGATCGGGCCTCGTCGGTGTCGCCCTCCGTGGTGACGGTGGCGACGAGGGTGCCGTCGGCATCGACGGCCTGCCCGGCAAGTTCGGCAGCGCGGGCTGCGGGGCCCAGCTCTTGAGGCGGGCGTTCTCACGGTCGGTGGCCTTGAGGCGGTCGAGCAGGCCGGAGATCCTCGGGCAGTTTGGCACGGGGCGCGTTCAACTGGTCGGCGATAAGGTTCACCAGGTCGCGTTCGCGCGCCAGGTATCCGAAGCCCTCGGTTTCGACCGCGCCTTCCAGGCGGCGCATGCCGACGTCAACGGAGGACTCCGCAGTGAAGGCAACGGTGCCGATCTGGGCTTGGGCGGCTCGCCGGGGGTGTGGGCGGCGGCGTAGTCGTAGAGCGGGCTGTACAGGGCGCGGCCGAGGTCGTTGGCGGCCAGGATGTCGAAGCGGCCGTTGCGCAGGTAGGACGGCATCGGCATCTGGTCGAACATGCGCTGGACGGTCGGCCGCACCCTCGCCTTCGCCGGTGCACGCCTGGGGGCGCGGGGGGGGTGGCCGTACTCGCGGTACGGACCAGCCGGAAGAGGTGGTCGCGCTCGGCCTCGTCGAGCTGGAAGGCGTGAACCAGCCCGTCCAGCACGCTCTCGGAGACGCTGCCGACGGTGCCGCGTTCGAGGCGGGTGTAGTACTCCACGCTGATCCCGGCCAACAGGGCGGCCTCCTCGCGGCGCAGCCCGGTGACGCGGCGGCGCTCCCCGTACACCGGCAGGCCGGCCTGATCGGGGGGATCTTGGCCCGTCGGCTGGTGAGGAACGCGCGCAGCTCGTCCCGCGGGCTGTTGCGGCTGGAGTCGTTGGTGGCGGCCATGTCTTTCACGCTACGTCCCTGAGCGGAATGTGGGAGTCCCTGCCAGTACCCCGTTCACCAGTGCCTGGTACGCATGTGCGGGAAGTGGCGAAATGGATGCATGACGACCTCGGCCCGACCACTCACCAGCCCGCATCACACGGAGGCGGAGAGGCCCGCGCACCCGCGGGCCATCCTGGCGATCATCCTGGTCAGCTACTTTTTGATCCTGCTCGACAACTCCGTCATCTTCACCGGCCTGCCCTCGATCGCCGCGTCGATGAACCTCGACGCGGGCGGCCTGGCGTGGGTGCAGGATGCGTACACGCTCGCCTTCGGCGGGCTGCTCCTGCTGGGTGCGCGCCTCGGTGATCTGCTCGGCCGCCGCCGCGTGTTCGTCGGTGGCCTGGCGGTGTTCGTGACGGCCTCGTTCCTGATCGGCGTCTCACCGGCCGGATGGTGGCTGATCGCGGCCCGTGCCGTGCAGGGTGTCGGCGCTGCGGTCGTCGCACCCTCGGCCCTGTCTCTGCTGACCGCGAGCTTCCCGGCCGGTGAACAACGTTCCCGCGCCGTCGCGTGGTACGCCGCCACCGCCGGGATCGGCTCAAGCGCCGGCCTGCTGGTGGGGGGCGCCGCCGCGGAGTGGATCTCGTGGCGGGCCGCGTTCTTCATCAACGTTCCGCTCGGCATCGCGATGGCGGTGCTGGCGCCGCGCTACCTCCCCGTCCAGCAGCCCAAGCAGGGCCGCCTCGACCTGATCGGTGCCCTCGCCGCGACCCTGGGAACCAGTGCGCTGGTGTTCGGGATCATCGAGTCCGCCGAACGGGGCTGGTCCAGCCCCCTCGTCGTCACGGCGCTCCTGGTCGCCGCCGCCGTCCTGACCGCGCTGGTGCGCCACGAGGCGCGCGCCGCGCAGCCGATCATGCCGCTGCGGCTGTTCGCCGACCGGCGCCGCTGGGGTGCGTACGCCGCCCGCTTCCTCTACCTCGGCGCGATGATGGGCTTCTTCTTCTTCACCACCCAGCTCATGCAGGACGTGCTCGGCTTCACGGCGTTCCAGGCCGGCCTGGGCTTTCTGCCGATGACCGCGGTCAACTTCGCCGTCGCCACGCTCATCCCGCGCATCGTGCGCCGCTACGGTGACGCTCCCGTGCTCGTCGCCGGCATCGCCCTCACCCTGGCAGGGATGGCCTGGCTGGCACAGGTCGGCTCCACCAGCACCTATCTCACCGCGATCGCGCTGCCCATGGTCCTCATCGGTCTCGGCCAGGGCCTGGCCTTCGCTCCGCTGACCAGCTTCGGCATCATCGGCGTGCGAGCAAAGGACGCCGGAGCGGCGAGCGGCCTGGTCAACGCCGCGCACCAGCTCGGCATGGCCACCGGACTCGCCGTCCTCGTCGCCGCGTCGGCGAAGGCCGACGGCCTCGCCAGCGGCATCTCGACCGCCCTCACCTGGGGCACCGGCCTGCTCGCCCTGTGCCTGATCGTGGCCGTTACGACCATCGTCCCGGCTCAGCGAGCACAGAACGCTGCGAACCGGAAGGAGGTGCGGGCATGAACCGCATCCTGATCATCGGCGGCACCGGCAGTATCGGACGCCTCGTCGCCACCCGCATGGCCGAGCTGGGCCACCGGCCACGCGTGCTCACCCGCGACCCCGCCCACGCCCAGCTCTCACTGCCCGCCGCCGTCGAACTGACGGCAGGCTCCCTGGCCGACCCGACCGCCCTGCGCACCGCCGTCCAAGGCATCGACGCCGTCGTGATGACCCACGGCGCGCCCTACGGGTCCGACGACTACGCCGCGGTCGACTACGGCGCCGTGCCCGCGGTCCTCGACGCACTCGACGGACACCGCGTGCCCGTGGTGCTGATGAGTTCGATCGGCGTCACCGCCACCGGCGGGCCGTCGCGCGAACTGCTCGACTGGAAACGGCGCGGCGAGCGGCTCCTGCGAGCCAGCGGCCTGCCCCACACCATCGTCCGGCCCGGCTGGTTCGATGCCGGCAACGGCCCCCTCCAGCGCGTAGACCTGCGCCAGGGCGACCGAATCGAGTACGGGCCCGTCCGCCGCGACCACGTCGCCGAAACGATCGTCCAGGCCCTGCTGACCGAGTCCGCGACGGGCAGGACCGTGGAGGTCTTCTCGGTCGACGGACCGGCCGTCACCGACTGGCCGGGCGCCTTCCGGGCAGCCGAACCCGACCGCCCCGGCGACCTCGACGGCGCCCGCGACCGGCCCGGACCACACCTACGTACAGAACCCGAGCGAGTCCGCGCCGACCTGCGGCACCTCGCCCCCACCCTCCCCGACACCGAAATCTGAGGAAACAGTCATGAAGGCAGCCATCTTCCGAGGCGAGAAGCACATCGAGCTCGGCGAACGCCCCGACCCCACCATCCAGGACACGACCGACGCCGTCGTCCGCGTCGTGCGGGGCTGTGTCTGCGGTTCCGACCTCTGGTACTACCGCGGCATCAACTCCCACAAGGTGGGCAGCATC
>NZ_JBHWZJ010000256.1:0-10190 GCF_042728415.1 Streptomyces sp. NPDC060198
TGTGTCACCAGGACCTCCCGCTCCGCACGGGTCGGGTAGTACTCGGGCAGCCGGGTGATCTCCTCGAACAGCTCGCTGCCCCGCGCGTCGTAGAACCACTTCGGCGGCAGCGTTTTGGGGCGTCGGGACAGCCCGGCGAGCACGTCGGCGCGGAGCGCCGCCTCCGTGGCGTCCACCGGCAGGGTGCGGGTCAGCAGAAAGGGACTCAACGGGGGGTCTCCTTGAGCGGGGTGGGAAGGACTTCGTCGACGGTGGCCACCAGCAGGGTGCGGTCCGGCACCTCGCGCCAGGCCGGATCGTCGTCGTACGGCTCCGAGGCCACCACCGTGCGGTGGCCGGGCCGGTGCAGATACCAGAGGCTGTCGCCCCAGGCGGTCGCCACCACGGTCGTCCCGTCCGTGAGCAGCAGGTTGAGACGCGAACCGGGCGCGGTCCGTGCCACGTCCAGGACGGTGTCGGCGACGGCTTGCGGGAGGTCGTCGCCCTCCTCGGTGCGGTGGCGGATCATCGCCCACAGCAGCGCCGAGTCGCTGCGGGCGTCCAGGGACAGTAGGACGGACGCGGGCAGGGCGGACGCGAGTGGCGCCAGGGAGCCCGGCCACCCGAGCACGGCGCCGTTGTGGCTGAAGAGCAGCGCACCCGCCTTGAACGGCGCGGCCGCCGCCTCTCCGTCCGCGCCCGACTCCGTGGCGTCCCGGACCGCCGCGAGGAACGCCCCGCTGCGGACCACCCGGGCGAGCTCCCCGAAGGTCTCGTCGCCCCAGACCGGGACGGCCCGCCGGTAGCGCCCCGGCGCCGGGTCCCCGGGGGCGTACCAGCCCATGCCGAACCCGTCCGCGTTGACCGTGCCGTTGCGCTGCCGTCGGGGTGCCCAGGACTGCCGTACGAGCGAGAACTCCGGTGCCAGAAGGACCTCGCCGAGCGGCACCGGGGGTCCCAGGTAGGCGAGGTGACGACACATCAGAAGTCCCTGGCGGTACGGAAGCCGGAGAAGATCTGGCGCCGGACCGGCAGGTCCCAGTTGCGGAACGTGCCCCGGCAGGCGACCTGGTCCACCGCGAACGAACCACCGCGCAGCACCTTGTGCTCCGGGCCGAAGAACACCTCCGAGTACTCGCGGTACGGGAAGGCGGCGAACCCCGGATACGGCAGGAAGTCGCTGGCCGTCCACTCCCACACGTCGCCGATCAACTGCCGTACCCCGTCGCGCGACTGGCCGGCCGGATAGGCGCCGGCGGGAGCGGGTCGCAGGTGTCGCTGGCCGAGGTTGGCCCGCTCCGGCGTGGGATCGGCGTCGCCCCAGGGGTAGCGCAGTGAACGCCCGGCCGCCGCGTCGTGGCGGGCCGCCTTCTCCCATTCGGCCTCGGTCGGCAGTCGCCGCCCGGCCCAGCGGGCGTAGGCGTCCGCCTCGTACCAACTGACGTGCAGCACCGGCTCGTCGGTCGGCACGGGTTCCATCGTCCCGAACCGGCGCCGCAGCCACTGCCCGCTCTCCCGGTGCCAGAACAGCGGTGCGGTGAGGTCGTGTTCACGGACCATCGCCCAGCCGGACGGGTGCCACCAGCGTTCCTGGGTGTATCCGCCGTCCTCGATGAACCGCTGGTACGCGCCGCAGGTGACCGGGGTGGTGTCCAGGAAGAACGCGGCCACCTCGCGCCGGTGAGCGGGTCGTTCGTTGTCCAGGGCCCACGGCTCGGTGGACGTGCCCATGGTGAACGGACCACCCGGAACCAGGATTTCGGCCGGGAGGCTTGCGGAGCCATCCGCCCGGGGCGGCTCGGGAGCGGTGAGCGCCGCCGGTCCTGAGCGCAGCTGATGGGTGATCAGCATGGTCTCGTCGTGCTGCTGTTCGTGCTGGGCGATCATGCCGAAGGCGAATCCGGCCCGCTCCAGCGGGCGGCCGCCGCCGTGCAGCGGGGCGCTCTCCAGGATGTCCAGCACCCGGCCGCGTACGTCCGAGGCGTAGCCACGGGCCTCGGCGGGGGCCAGCAGGGGGAGGGAAGGCCGGGCGGAGCGGGGGTGCTCGAACGCGTCGTAGAGGCTGTCGATCTCCGGCCGGATCGCGTCCCGGCCGCCCACGGCGCGCAGGAGCCACTGCTCCTCCTGATTGCCGATGTGGGCGAGGTCCCAGACCAGCGGGGACATCAACGGTGAATGCTGGGCGGTGAGTTCGCCGTCGGTGACGCTGTCAGTCAGTGCCGAGGTGCGGAGCCTGGCGGCGAGCAGGGCGGTGAGGGCCCGGTTGCGGAGATCCTCGGCGTCGGACTCCGGCGCGAGGTGGAAGTTGCTGTCGGAGAGGCTGGTCATGCGGGGAAGCCCTTTCCGGAGGGGGACGTCCGGGTGCCGCCGGCCGACGACGCCTCGGCCCACGCGGCGGCGGCCGAGGGGGAGAGAAGGTCGGGCAGGTCGTCGGCGGGACATCGTCCGCGGGCGACGTACCGATCGGTGAAGTCCGCCACGGTGTCCTGCACCGCGGTGGTCGCGCCGATCCGGGGGAGTGCGTCGAGCGCCGCCTCGAAGCAGGTGGCGGCCGCGGCCCGCAGCTCGGGATCGGTCAGCCCGTCGCGGGCCGCAGCCCGCCACAGTGGATTGCGCGGCGCCGCGTTCGCGCCCGCCGTCTCGGCCAGCGGTTTCACGGTGCGGTACACCGTCTCCGCCGCTTCCGGATCGTCGAACAGAGCCGAGGCGACGGCAAGCGGCACCAGCCAGCCGTCCGTGCCGGACTGGGCGTCGATCATGCGCAGTTCCAGGTGCCCGCGCGGCCGTGCGGGTGGAAAACAGGTGGTCATGTGGTACTCCAGGTCCTCAGCTGCCGGCGGCCGGGGGCCACCGCCCCGGATCCACTGGCGGAAGGTGAGCCCGTTCGGCACCTCCCAGGGGCCCGCAGCGGTGCGGATGCACATGACGCTGGTGTCCAGTACGTGCGCGGCCCATGCCTCGCGCGGCGGAAGATGCCCCGGAGGAGCCAGCGTGCGGTCCGGGTCGAGCGCGGCCCACAGCCCTTGCCGGGTGGACCGCCAACCGGTCCGCGCCCGCTGCTGGAAGGGCGAATTGGCGAACGCCGCCACCAGTACCGCGCCCAGCAGGTGCGCGAGCTGCCAGCGACGGCCGTAACCGAGCGGCCCCGGCTCCTCCTCGCCCGCGTCCAGGCAGACCTGCACCGAAGCGGAGGTGCACATCATGGCCCGGCCGGCCGTGCCCGAGCGGTCCAGGGCCGCCTCCATCGCGTCGTAACGCGGCTCCCGCAGCCACCGCCGGGGAGACTGCCAGGGGTCGACGCCCAGCCCCGTGGGCGACAGGCCCGCCCCGCCCAGCGCGCCGCGTACGGCCGCCAGGTCGGCGGCGACCGCCCCGACGCATGCCATGAGCGATCCGGCGGGCCGCGAACTGAGTTCGAGCTGTCCTCCGGGCTCGAAGGTCAGCGCCGAATCCAGCGCCAGCGCCCGCACCTTCGCGAAGGCCGCGTCCAGGCGTTCCGGTGGGACCCGCAGGTCAGGACGTACGGCGTCGTGGATGAGCCATTCGAGTTCCACCCCGACGGTGCGGGGCGGTCCGGTCTTGAAGCAGATGGCTTGCAGTAAATCCTCCGCCTCGCTCTCGCCGAGCGGCGATCCGTGCGTGATGGTGCCGATGCCGGTGGTCGCGTTCGGGGGCATACGTGCCTCCTCTTCCGATGCCTCCCTTCCACCCAAACCCCTGCCGACCGATCGCACAAGGGCGCCCGGGCCGGGCGAAAAGACGTTGCGCGGAGTTCACCCGGCATCGAACATGTGCGCTATGTGTGACGTGGGGGAGCGCTCGTGAGCGCACGGATGCGCGCCCTGGCGCGCGAGACGGAGGCCATCGTCGGCGAGGGCCGCTACCGGACACCCGCAGGGCGTGAGGTCGGCATCGGGGAGGCCACCGCCGCCGCGCTCTCGGGGACCGGCCTGTACGGTCCGGGCCCGGTGGAAGCGCCCGCGCCCGACTCCGACCGCGCGACCGCCTTCGAGGTGACGGGCGAGAGCAGCCTGCGGGCCGCCCGCCGGATGAGCGAGGAGGGCCCGGACCGGATCGCCGTGCTCAGCTTCGCTTCCGCCCGGAATCCCGGAGGTGGATACCTGAACGGCGCACGGGCGCAGGAAGAGGACCTCTGCCGCGCCTCCGCGCTCCACGCGACCCTTCTGCGCGCCCCCGAGTACTACGCGCACCACCGCGCGAACCGCAGTGCCTTCTACACCGACCGGGTCATCCACTCGCCCGGCGTGCCCGTCTTCCGCGACGACCGGGGTGCGCTGCTCGACACCCCGTACCTCGTCGGCTTCCTCACCTCGCCCGCACCCAACGCGGGCGTGATCCGCCGGCAGACGCCCGAGGAGGCGCACCGCGTTCCGGCGGCCCTGGCGAGCCGCGCCGAGCGGGTGCTGGAGGTCGCCGCCGCCCGTGGATACCGCAGGCTCGTCCTGGGCGCCTGGGGCTGCGGGGTCTTCCAGAACGAACCGAAACAGGTCGCGGACGCCTTCGGCGCCCTGCTCACGGACGGCGGGCGCTTCGCCGGCCATTTCGAGCAGATCGTCTTCGGCGTCCTCGACCGCGCCCCCGAATCCGCCACCCGCGCGGCTTTCGCCGCCCGCTTTCCCGGCTGACGCGTCCCCGGCCCGGTGCGGGCGGGCTGGGCCGATGCCCGCACACGGGCCGGACCGGTTCAGCTCCAGCCGTACCGTTCCCGGAGCCGCTCCACCACGCGCTGGAACCGTGCGAAGTCCAGCGCGCAGGCCTCGCGCCGCATCCCGTCCTCGTGCACCCTCAGCACCCGGTCCAGGTCGACCCACGAAGGGCGGCCCGAGCTGTCCCACGGCCCGGCACCCAATGCCACCCACTCCCGGTCCAGGTCGTGCTGCTTGCTGGAGAGCTGCACCGTGAGCAGGGTTCCGGCCTGTTCCCGGGCCACGACGAGCACCGGCCGGTCCTTGCCCCGGCCGTCGTTCTCCTCGAACGGCACCCAGGTCCAGACGATCTCACCCGGATCGGGGTCGCCGTCCCGGTCGGGAGCGTAGGAGGTGCGGACAGGGCCCACTTCGCGCGGGTCGGCCTCGACGGTCGCGGAGAGGCCTGTGCGGCCGGGAAAATCGGCCTCGGGCGTACTGTTCTGATAAGTCATCAACACACCGTAAGACAGTCACTTCAATGGCTCCGCACTGGCCGTGGCCGGGGACCGGTCGTGTCCGTGAACCGGCGCGCGGGGCGCGTGTGCCGGGCGCGCGAAGATCACGGGCGGCCGCCGGAGGCCCTTGCCGGAACACTCCCGCGCACAGCAGGTGCGTTTGGAGGTGCCCCGGGACGCGACCCGCTCCGGTACGTCTGCAAGACTGCCCGTCGCCATGAGCCAGTTACCCAAGCAGCCCTCGGAATCTCCCGTCCCCACGAGCGCCGACGTGGCGCGTCTGGCGGGCGTCTCCCGGGCCACCGTGTCCTACGTACTCAACAACAACCCCACCATGCGGATCAGCGAACCCACCCGCCGCCGGGTGCGGGAAGCCGCCCGGGACCTCGGCTACGTGCCCCATGCCGCCGCGAGGAGCCTGCGCGCCGGACACACCCGGATGGTGCTGCTGCCCACCGGACACCTCCCCGAGGGCCCCCTCTACCGCCACTTCCTGCAGGAACTGCAGGCGGGCCTGCGCGGACTGGACTACACCGTGGTCCAGTACGGCAGCGCCGGTCTCGGCGCGGACGAGGCCGCACGGGCCTGGGCGGAACTCCGCCCCGTGGCCGTCGTCGCACCGGCCGGGCTGGCACTCACCGCCTACGGCATCGCCGTCCTCCACCGCTCGGGCGCCAAGGCCGTCATCACCCTCGGCCCGCACCCGGTGGAGGGAGCGCACGGCCTGGTGCTGGACCAGCGCGAAGTCGGCGGCCGCGCCGCGTCCCACCTGCTGGAGCGGGGCCACCGCCGGATCGGTGTGGTCATGCCCAGGGAGAGAGCGACGGTTCCCTTCGCGGTCCCGCGCCTCGAAGGGGTACGCCGGGTGGCACGACCGGCCGGAGCGCGGATCGAGGAACTCGACCTGGCGTACGACGAGGCGGACGCCGCCGGTCTGGCCGCCCGCTGGCGGGCCCTCGGTCTGGATTCCGTCTTCGCCTACAACGACGAGTACGCGATGCTGCTGATGCGGGCCTTCCAGGACGCCGGGATCTCGGTACCCGCCGAGGCCGCCGTGATCGGCGCCGACGACCTGATGCTCGGCAGGCTGCTCCGCCCCCGGCTGAGCACCGTACGGATGGCGCTCGCCACTGGGCAGCCGCTCGCGGAACTCATCGACAGGCTGGTCCAGCACCCCGGCGGTGAACCGGAACACCACGAGCTGCTCCGGGCCGTCGCGGTGCCCCGCGACTCGACCTGACCGGCGCGCGCCGGTCCACCGGCGACCGCCGGACAGCCCTTAGCGTCGCCCCATGAGCCATCCGCAGAGCTACGAGATCCTGCTGGTACCCGAGTACGCCGACGCGTCCGGCGCCGACAAACCGGGACCGGTGAAGAAGGGGGAGTACGAGAGGGACGAGCCGCCGAAGCCCGGCAGCGCCATCCGGTCCGGGACCGTGGAAGCCACCGGCGCCACCGGCGCGTCCGGTTACCCCCGCTACGCGGGAGACGGCATCGAGGCGGACATCGACCCTGTCACGCGTACGGTGGAAGCGCTGCTGATCGACGGCGCCGAAATCGACTACGGCCTCTCGGTACGCGTGGCCGACCGTTCCCCCGTAAGAGGGGACGACCCGGCCGGGGGATGATCCCACGCCTCGGGCCGCCTGCCGACCGGCCCCGCCCGCAGGCACGCACGAGGCCCCGTCGGAGCGCTTGACGCAACTCCGGGCCGGGGCCTCGAAGGGAGTGGGACGTCCGATCGAACGCTATGCCTGCTGCTGCCCCTGCTGCTTCTTCTGCTCCTCCACCGACTTGCGCACCTCGTCCATGTCGAGGTTGCGCGCCTGCCCGATGACGTCCTCCAGCGCGGCCTCCGGCAGCGCGCCCGGCTGTGCGAACACGGCGACGTTGTCACGGACGATCATGAGCGTGGGGATCGAGCGGATGTCGAAGGCCGCCGCCAGCTCCTGCTGCGCCTCGGTGTCGACCTTGGCGAAGACCAGATCGGGGTGCCGCTCGGACGCGGAGTCGTAGACCGGGGCGAACTGGCGGCAGGGACCGCACCAGGAAGCCCAGAAGTCGATCAGGACGAACTCGTTGTCGCTCACGACCTGGTCGAAGTTCTCTTTGGTGAGCTCTACGGTGCTCATTCTCTGCTACCTCTTCCTGTGCCGGTTCGGACCTGTCCGGCACAACCGTGACCATCCGTGCACTATTCCGCATGCCCCTGTGGCCCTCCGGCACACGCCCGGCCAGACTGTGACCATGAACGAAGCTGCGAGCGGTACCGAGTACGACGTCGTGGTCATCGGAGCGGGACCGGTGGGTGAGAACGTGGCCGACCGGACCAGGGCGGCGGGCCTGAGCACCGCCGTCGTGGAGACCGAGCTCGTCGGCGGCGAATGCTCGTACTGGGCCTGCATGCCCAGCAAGGCGCTGCTGCGCCCCGTCGTCGCCCGCGCCGAGGCCCGCAGGGTGCCGGGGCTCGAAGCCGCCGTCCAGGGACCCCTGGACGCCGACGCCGTACTCGCCAACCGGGACGGGTTCACCTCCCACTGGAAGGACGACGGGCAGGTGGAGTGGCTGGAGAGCGTCGGCGCCGACGTCTTCCGCGGCCAGGGGCGGCTGACCGGCGAGAAACGGGTCTCCGTCACGGCGCCGGACGGAACGGTCCGCCACCTGACCGCCCGGCACGCCGTGGCCGTGTGCACCGGAAGCCGCGCCGTCGTCCCGGACCTGCCCGGAGTCGCGGAAGCCCGCCCCTGGACCAGCCGCGAGGCGACCAGCGCGAAGAGCGTGCCCGGCCGGCTCGTCGTCGTCGGCGGCGGAGTCGTCGGCGTGGAGATGGCCACCGTATGGCAGGGCCTGGGCGCCCAGGTGACGCTGCTCATCCGGGGCGGCGGACTGCTGCCGAAGATGGAGCCCTTCGCCGGTGAGCTGGTCGCTGAGGCCCTCGTCGAGGCCGGTGCGCACATCCGGTACGGCGTCTCCGCCACCGCCCTCCACCGGTCCGGCCCCGACGGGCCGGTCACCGTCGAGCTGGACGATGGCGACCGGATCGAGGCCGACGAGATCCTCTTCGCCACCGGACGCGCCCCCCGCACCGACGACCTCGGCCTGGAGACGGTGGGGCGGGAGCCCGGCGGCTGGCTGACTGTGGACGACAGCTGCCGGGTCGAGGGCAGTGACTGGCTCTACGCGGTCGGCGACCTCAACCACCGAGCGCTTCTCACCCACCAGGGCAAGTACCAGGCCCGGATCGCGGGCGCCGCGATCGCCGCCCGCGCCCAGGGCGCCTCGACGCTGGAAACCGGCCCCTGGGGTGCCCACGCCGCGACGGCCGACCACGCCGCCGTCCCCCAGGTCGTCTTCACGGACCCGGAGGCCGCCTCGGTCGGCCTCACCCTCGCCGAAGCCGAACACGCCGGCCTGCGCGTCCGGGCCGTCGACTACGACCTCGGCTCGGTCTCCGGCGCGAGCCTGTACGCCTCCGGCTACCGGGGCCGCGCCCGCATGATCGTCGATCTGGACCGGGAGATCCTCCTCGGCGTCACCTTCGTCGGCCCCGGCGTCGGCGAGCTCCTGCACTCGGCCACCGTCGCCGTGGCGGGGGAAGTGCCCGTCCACCGCCTCTGGCACGCCGTCCCGTCCTACCCGACCATCAGCGAGGTGTGGCTGCGGCTGCTGGAGACCTACCGCCGTTAAAGCTAGATGGCGGAGGTATGCATGTGTGGTATGGCGGAGAGAGTGATCGAACGTGCCTACGACGGTCGCGGACGTTGCTACATCGGCGTCCGTCGTCTCTCCCAGATGTCAGCTTCAACCTCCTCGCCCCAGCGTCAGCGTGAAGACGTGCTCGCCGCAGTCAAGGCTGCGGGCGGGCACGTCATCGCGTGGGCGGACGACTGGGAGGTGTCGGGCGCTACCGACCCGATGACGCGGCCCAGGCTGGGGCCGTGGCTCCGAGGCGAGCGGGGCCCGTACAACGGCATCGCGGGTGCCGCGGTGGACCGCCTGGGACGCAATCTCGTGGACTGCCTCAACACCGGCTACATGATGCGCGACACCGGGCTGGCTCTGCTCACGTACGGGCACGACGGGCCCTGGAATCTCGACGATCCGAACGACGAGAACCGCTTCACCATGGAAGCCTGGGGCGCCCAGATGGAGTTGCGCGCCATCCAGCGTCGCAACCGCGACGCGGCGGTGAAGGCCCGCGCGGCGGGACGCGTCAAGGCAAAGCCCTCCTACGGCTACCGCTACGTCCGCCTGATGCCGACCGGTGCCGTGGACCACGTGGCACTGCACGAGCACGCCGCCTCGGTGATCCGAAACGTCGCGCGACGCATCCTGGCCGACCCGGAGAACATCACCCCGTCTTCTGAGGCGGCGAGGTTGACCCGCGCCGGTGAACTGTCGCCCTCCGACCACCGCGCCGTCATGTACGGCCGACCGGTCACCGGGGCGCCCTGGATGTCATCAGCGGTCCGGGACATCCTCAGGTCCGAAGCGGCCCTCGGGTACCTGATGCACAAGAGCCGGCCCGTTATCGGGTCCGACGGGCACCCCATACGGATAGCGGAGCCACTCTGGGACCGGGCCACGCACGAGGCTCTGCGCCGGGTGATCAAGCAGCGCGGAGACAGCCATCCTCGGGGCGCACGCGTCCGCAGCCCTGCCTACCTGCTGACGGGGCTACTGAACTTGATGGGGTGATGTCGGGCTGTTCGTCGGACAGCGCGCAAGTAGCTTCGGTAGTCCTGGTGGGGTGAGATATCCGCAGGGTGGCGGCTTGACCGACGCCGAGAGGTCCGCGCGAGAGCAGGTCCGGCTCCAGGCCGCGGCTGGCTTCGAGGCTGGCCATAAGCACCGGGAGATCGCTGCTGCACTGCGTGTCTCGGAGCGCTCAGTGGAACGCTGGCGGCGCCAGTGGCGCGAGGAGGGCCTGACCGGGCTGGCATCGGAGGGATCCCCTGGTCGGCCCCGTCTGTCAGGCACGCAGATAGCCCGTCTGGAAAGGGAGTTGGAACGCGGACCGCTGGCTCATGGGTGGACCGACCAGCGG
>NZ_JBHWZJ010000257.1:0-10160 GCF_042728415.1 Streptomyces sp. NPDC060198
ATGGTGGCCGTCTACTACCGGACGAACCTCACGATGCGGCAGCTCGCGCCGCTGTTCGGCTGCTCCCCGGCCACCGTGTGCCGGGTCATCCAGAGACTGAGGCCGCTCCTGGCCATCGAGCCCGCGACCCGCCCGACCGACGCCGTGGAACGACTCTGGATCGTGGACGGCACGCTGATCCCGGTCCGGGACCGGAAGGTCGGCGCCTCCTCCCGCAACTACCGCTTCTCCGCGAACGTGCAGGTCATCATCGACGCCGACACCAAGCTCGTCATCGCGGCCGCCCGTCCCGTCCCCGGCAACACCGCGGACGCGAAAGCGTGGCGGGACTCCGGCCTCGCGGACATCTGCCAGGGCGTGACCGTGCTCGCCGACGGCGCCTACACCAATACCGGCCTCGTCATCCCGCACCGCAAACGACCCGGCCGCCCCCTGCTGCCCGGTGAGCAAACGGACAACGCCGCCCACCGAAAAGTGCGCGCCCGCGTGGAACACGCCTTCGCCCGCATGAAGCACTACAAGATCCTCCGCGACTGCCGGCAACGCGGCAACGGCCTCCACTACGCAGTCCAAGCCGTCGCCACCATGCACAACCACGCCCTCACACCATGATCCGCAAAGGTGCCGAACCCGGCTCCGCCTGCCCGCCCACAGACTTCTGCAACACGCTTTAGGGCGTGTGTCGCAAGTCCCGCCCCACGGGCGGACGGCGCCACTTTCGACACACGCCCTAGGAGCATACGGGGGCCGCCTCCGCAGGCCTGCTTGCACGGTGTGAGGACGGTGGGGTGCGGGGTAGCTGGGACGGAGTGGCGGCTTCGGGGTGATTGGGCTGCTGGGAGCGTGCGGGGAGACGAGGGAACGCATGGGCGCACAGTTCACGATCCTGCTGGAAGCCAGCGGTCCGGTGATCGCCAATGCCCGTCATCTCGCCGTCGATTTCCTCGACACCAAGGTCGCCGATGACGGAACGCCGGTGTCCATGAGGACCAGGGACATCACCCAGCTCGTGGTCAGCGAACTCGTCACCAACGCACGCAAGTACGCTCCGGGGCCGGTCCGTCTCGAGCTGAGCATCCACGAGAGCATGATGGAGATCGCGGTCTGGGACACCAACCCCACCCTGCCATCCCCGCGGCCTGCGAACCCGGACCGGATCGGTCAGCACGGGCTCGAAATCGTCAAAGCTCTCGCCGACACGTTCGATTCCCGCCCCGAACCCGGCGGCAAGCGGGTCAGCGCCCATATCAGCCACCCCTACCGCCCCTGAGCCAGCGGGCCTGAAGCTGAGGGCCGTCCCGCTTTCCAGGCGGCGCAGCATGCGGTCTCGGGGGCGCCGCGCCGACGGCGCGTGATGCCGGGGGCACGGTAGAGCGCCTTGCCGTCCTGTCGACTGCGAGTCGGCGAGCCGGTGCAAGGCTCCGTGCTACGGCCGCCGGAGTTCATCGCGACGCGCCGGGTGCGAGGACCGCACAGCACCGCGCCCCTGACCTGGACGTCGTCTCGCCGCCATCTGTACGGGCCCACCGAAGTAGAGCAATCGGAGCATTCCGCCACCGTGTGAACGTATGGGCGTTCTGCCTTTTGTTTTTCGGCTTGAGGATCTCCTACGACTGAGAAGAGTCCGTAGCCGGCGGCGGCGGCGAAGAAAGCCGTAGCGGAGAAAGCGGTGGCGGAGAAGGCAGCGCGCGCACCGACCACCTGCGGCCGGTCTCGTCGGTGCCGGCTCGGCGAGACCCGGTGGAGCGCGAACACACCGCCTGCACCTTCGAGCCCGGCACCTGCGGGGGAGGAGGCCATCACGACCTGGCGCCCAGGGGTTCTCACCGGCGTCGCCCTGACCTCCGCGCACAGGTCGTGGTGAGGGCCCCTTTCGGTCCAAGAGGCCGCTCCCGACCTCACGCCTCGTGTTTTGTCCCTCCCGAACCGGAAAGCCGCACCCCATGGACCACTCCGAAGCACCTGTTCTCGATGCTCTGACGGCGTACCAGGCGCAGGACCAGTTGCCGTTCACGCCCCCCGGTCACAAGCAGGGCCGGGGAGCCGATCCGAGGGTCCGGGCGGTCCTGGGCGACGCTCTGTTCCGGGCGGACATGCTCGCGGTGTCCGGCCTGGACGACCGGACGATGTCGCGCAAGGTCATGGAACGTGCCGAGACCCTGATGGCGGACGCGGTGGGTGCCGATCACACCTTCTTCTCCACCTGCGGAAGCTCCCTCTCGGTGAAGGCCGCGATGCTCTCCGTGGCGGGGCCGCACCAGAAGCTGCTGGTCGGCCGGGACGTCCACAAGTCGGTGATCTCGGGCCTGATCCTCGCCGGCATCCGTCCTGTGTGGGTCGATCCCCAGTGGGACGTCGACCTCCACCTCGCCCACCCGCCGGCTCCCGAGGCCTTCCGGGCAGCGTTCGAGGAGCACCCCGACGCGCGCGGGGCCCTGGTCACCAGCCCCACCCCTTACGGTGCCTGCGCGGACGTCGGAGCCATTGCGGAGCTCTGCCACCGCCGAGGAGTTCCGCTGATCGTGGACGAGGCGTGGGGAGCCCATTTGCCCTTTCACCCGGACCTGCCCACCTGGGCGATGGACGCGGGCGCCGACGTGTGCGTGACCTCGGTCCACAAGATGGGCTCCGGACTCGAACAGGGGTCGGTCTTCCACCTGCAGGGCGACCTCGTCACCAAGGACACCCTCGCCGCCCGCGCCGACCTGCTGGACACCACCAGCCCGTCGGTACTCGTCTACGCTGCCCTCGACGGGTGGCGCCGCCAGATGGTGGAGCACGGCCGCGACCTCCTGGACGAGGCGCTCACGCGGGCCCACCGCGTGCGCGCGGCCATCGGCGACATCAAGGGCCTGCACGTCAACGGACGGGCCGACTTCTGCGGCGCCGGACGAGCCGCCGACCTGGACCCGTTGCAGATCTTCATCGATCTGAGCGGCGTCCCGTTCGACGGTTACGCCGCCGCCGACTGGTTGCGCCGGACCCACCGCATCAACCTGCACACCTCGGACCACCGGCGCGTCAATGCCCAGCTGACGTACGCCGACGACGACACCACGACGGCACGTCTCCTCGACGGCCTGCGCGATCTCGTCGCCCACGCGGACGAGTTGCCGGCCGCACCGGACATCCGCCTGCCGGACCCGGGCGAACTCCGGCTCCGCCAGGCGGCGCTTCCCCGGGACGCGTTCTTCGGGGAGGTCGAGCAGGTCCCCGCCGAACAGGCGGTCGGCCGGACCTGCGCCGAAATGCTCACCCCCTACCCTCCCGGCATCCCCGCCGTCGTCCCCGGAGAGGTGCTCGACCAGGTCGTGGTGGACTATTTGCGCAGCGGGGTACGCGCCGGGATGCTGGTCCCCGACGCGGCCGACGGCACGCTGGACACCATTCGGGTCTCCGTCCGCGACGTTGACGCGGACTGATTCGGCCCCGCGGTTGCCCGCGGCCCGGAACCGGGCCCCGAGCAGGTCACCGTATGCACACTCGCCCGGTCGAAGCGTCTCGCCCGGGCAGCAGAGCAGGATGCTGTCCGTGCCCAGCGCGCGGGGCCGCGGGGAAGCGTCGATCCTGGAGGCGGCGGCATGCGAACGAACGCCGCCCCCCACGAGTTGCGGGAGAAAGGTTCGCTCACGTGGCCAGGAAAAAGGACAGAAGGCTCTCCAAGGGTGACGACGTCAGCTGGAAGAGTCACGGCCAGGACGTGGAAGGCTCGGTGAAGCGCAGGATCGACCAGCGCACCAAGGCGGCCGGCCGCACCGTGGAGGCCTCCAAGGAACAACCTCAGTACGAGGTCCAGAGTGACAAGACGGGCAAAACCGCGGTGCATCGCCCGGAATCACTGCGCAAGAGAGACAGCGGCAGCTCGTGAGCACCGGTGGTGACGAGGACCGGCAGAGCGTGCTCGACCGCTTCGGTGATGCCGTCAACATGTCCGCAGCCGAGCTGGAGAGGTGGCTCGAAACGGATACGGCGCGGGAGGTGGGCCAGAAGGGCAGCGGGGGCGGCGAGTCGACCGGCCACGCCTCCGGCCGGAGGATCGTCGCCCTGCTGCGCACCGCCGAGTCGAATCTCAGCGATGCCGACCTCGCGCACATGCGCAAGGTCACCGGCTATGTACACCGGCACCTCGCGCAGCGCCCCGGGGGCGACATCAGCGAATCCAAGTGGCGCTACTCGCTGATGAACTGGGGTCACGACCCCGAGAAGTAGGACCGGAGGGCGGTCGTGGCCACAGCCCCGCCTCGCATTTCTGGTTTCCGCCCCGCCCGGAAAGCCGTCCGCCATGCAGCAGCCGTCCGCCGAACAGCAGAGGGAGCACCATGCCGAGCGACGACCGTCCGCAGGACCCCAATAGGCGCTACCCGCGTCCCGACTTCCCTCAGCAGGAGCAACAACACCCGGGCTGGACAGGGCCCATGGATCCACCGCCCGACCATGGCGAGGATTCCTACCGGGGCGCGGGTCTCCTCACCGATCGCGCGGCCGTGGTCACGGGAGGCGATTCCGGCATCGGCCGCGCGGTCGCCCTGGCGTTCGCCAGGGAAGGCGCGGACGTCCTGCTGACCCACCTTGCCGAGGAAGAGGACGAGGCGCGCGAGACGGTGCGCCTGGTGGAGCAGGCGGGGCGGATGGCGGTAACCGTGGTGTGCGACATCCGGGACGAGGAGCAGTGCGGTGCCCTCGTCGAGCGGGCCGTCTCGGCCTTCGGCCGCATCGACGTCCTGGTGAACAACGCGGCCTACCAGATGTCCCAGCCCGACGGAATCGCCGCGATCTCGACCGAGCAGTTCGACCGGGTCGTCCGCACCAACCTGTACGGGATGTTCTGGCTCTGCAAAGCCGCTCTGCCGCACATCCCGCCGGGCGGCTCGATCATCAACACGACGTCCGTACAGGCCTACAAGCCCAGCCCGCACCTGCTCGACTACGCGATGACCAAGGGCGCGATCGTCACCTTCACCCAGGGTCTCGCCCAGATGGTCGCGGCCGACGGAATCCGCGTCAACGCCGTGGCGCCGGGCCCCGTCTGGACCCCCCTCATCCCCGCGACCATGCCGGACACCACGGAGTTCGGGAAGCAGGGCCCCTTCGGCAGGCCCGCACAGCCCGCCGAGATGGCGCCGGCGTACGTCTTTCTCGCCTCTTCGAACGCCTCGTACATCACCGGCGAGATCATGAACGCCACCGGTGGGACACCGCTTCCCTGAGGCGGTCCTCAGAACCGCGCCGCGTCGGCCGTCGTGATCGTCGCCCCCATGTTGCGTTCCATCATCAGCAGGGCGGCGTCCGCGAGGTCTTCGTGGATGTGGGCGACGGCGTCCTTCGGGATCGTCACCCGCAGGTGGCGGATGTGGGCGTCGAGGGCGGAGTACAGCACGCACTGCTCGGTCACCTGGCCCGTGAGGACGACGTGGTCCACCCCAAGTCGGTTGAGCAAGTAGCTGAGGGGGGTCTCGTAGAAGATCGAGTGGCGCGCCTTGATCACGAAGAGGGAGTCCCCGTCCGGCCGCACCGGGCGGACAAGCTCCGATCGCGGCCCGGCCAGGGCGGTTTCGACCAGCTCCCCGTGGTGGGAGCGCCACTGGCCGAAGTTGTCGTTCGCGAAGATGACCGGCACTCCCGCGGAGCGCGCACGCTCCAGCAGGCTTACCACGTGGGGCACCGCCTCTTGTACGGACGGGACGAGGAGTTCCGCGTCGGGGTGATCGTAGGTGTTGATCATGTCGATCACGATGAGAGCGCTCTTCCCCATACGGTCATGGTGGCAGCGCGCCGAGCGCGTGCAAGTCGCGTGTCTTTCGGGGAGGCTGACCGGCCCTGCCCTCCCACCCCCGGTGCAGGAGGGCACGGAAACGGTCTCGGGGGACCAGGAGCGTTTCGATCATGCCGTCCGCCTTCTGCTGGAAGGTGGCGTACGCCTGCGGTCCCCGTTCCAGGGGCAGGTGGTGGGTGGCGAAGGTGCCGACGCCCAACGGGTCCTCGTCGGTCAGGAGCAGCAAGGCCGTCGACCCAGGGTTTCACGTTCGCCTGGCCCATGCGGAGCTGGATCTGCTTGTCGAACATGGTCAGCAGGGGCAGCGGGTCGGCGGAGCGGCCGTAGACGCCGGACAGGGAGATCGTTCCGCCGCGGCGGACCGCGTCGATCGCGGCGTACAGCGCGGAGAGCCGGTCGATGCCCGCCTTGTCCATGAGGCGCGCATATGCCTGCGCCGACGGTCTTCGCCTGCCCGGTCGTCGGGTACACACCCAGCTCGCGCTCTCTCCATCTGGCGGGTTTTTTCCCGAGCGGTGCGAGCCGGGAGGGTCCGAACAGCTGAGAGCGGCGGCGTCCGGTCAGCGGCGGGGCTTTCCTCGACGAGGAGAAACCCATGTACAGCGGGTCCCGGCCTTTGACCGCGGTGGTGGGAGGCTGGACGAGAACGGATGACCGAGGAGGGCTTTGATGTCTGCGACCACCGGCCGACGGTTGCCCGCGCCGGGTACTCCTGGCTGGGTCAACCTGATGGTGGAAGATCTGTCTGCGGCCCGGGCGTTCTACGCGGCGGTCCTGGGCTGGGAGTTCCAGCCCAGCCCCCTGGGGGATCAAGTTCTCGTCGCTTCCGCCGAGGGCGCACCGGTGGCGGTAATCGGCAAGCGAAACCCGGGCTTCGCTCCGGAATCCCCATGGACCCCCTCCTTCGTGGTTCGCGACGCCGGAACGACCGCCGCCAGGGTGCAGGAGCGGGGTGCCACCGTGGCTGTCGGCCCGGTGGCACTGAGCCAGGGGCGCGCCGGCCTGGCCGCTGATCCGGAAGGAGCGACCTTCGGGTTCCGGGAAGGGGCCGTTCCGGCGTGGACCGGGGAATCCCGAGCCCGTTCTCGGATCGATCTGCAGACCCGCAACGTCTTCGACGCCGCCCTGTTCTACGGCGGGGTACTCGGCTGGGCCGCGGAGCCCGGGATCAAGGTCACCCACCAGGACGACCTCGTCGTGGTGGAGGCGGAGGGAACGGCGGCCCTCACTCCTCGGGGCGGCGGAGCGCCGGGATCGGGCGAGCCCCATCTGCGGCCGCGCTGGCTGGTGAACTTCAGCGTCGACGATGTCGAAGCAGCTGTGGCGGCGGCGGCGCGGGAAGGCGGTCGCCGACCTCGTCCGCCCGCCACGAGCGGGACGCCGAAAGGGTTCTCACGAACGCTGCAGAACCCGACCGGCGGACTCTTCACTCCGACGCATCGCCGCCCTTGAGCGCGAAGCGACCACGCCGCGCGCGTTCGTCCTCCCGAGCCGCTGGGACGGACATGCGGAGGGCGGTGCCCGGCGTGTCCGATGACAAGGCGACCGCCAAAGGGCAGGGATGGTCCACGCGTGTGGCCGACTGGTGGGGAAGGGCCGTACACGAGGGCGGTCAGGAGCGGCACACCCTGCTGCTGATCGGCAAGAGCACCCTCGCCGCCACCCTCGCCTGGCTGGTGTCGTACGACCTCATGGACGCCACGTCACCGGCGTTCGCCCCGTTCTCCGCGGTGACGATCATGTACGTCACCGTGTACCAGTCCGTCGTGCAGTCGCTGCGCTACGTCGCGGCGGTCGCGGTGGGAGTCGCGGTCCAGGCCCTGCTGGGCTTCCTCGCCGGCCCGGATCTGCTGACCTTCGTGCTGGTGGCGGTGATCGCCTTGTCCATCAGCCGCCTGCGCGTCCTGGGAACGCAGGGACCGCAGGTGGCCACCGCCGCCCTCTTCGCGTTCTCCACCTACGTCAGCACCACCGACGACTCCGCCAGGGTGAGCCGACTGGCGCAGATCGTGCTCCTGGTCCTGATCGGCTGCGCCATCGGCACCGCCGTCAACGTCGCCATCGCCCCGCCCCTGCGCTACCGCAGCGCCGAACACGCAGTCCGTGTCCTGGCCCGTACGCTCCACGACCTGACGTCCGACATGCACCCGGCCCTGCGCGACAAGACCCTCGACGCGGACGCCACTTCCCGCTGGCGCGACCGGGCCGCCCGGACCGGCAGCCTCATCGAGCAGGCCAGGGCCGGTCTCGACACCGCCGTGGAGAGCGTCCGCTACAACCCGCGCCGTCTGCTGCGCCGCCACAGCGGCCACCTCACCTTCCAGGGCTATGCGTCGGTGCTCGCCGCGCTGGAGAGGACTCTGTACCAACTGGCCTCCATGACCAGATGCCTCGACCAGTGGCACGACGAGGAGGCCGAATACGTCTACCAGCCGTTCCTGGTCCGGTACGCGGACTTCCTGGAAGCGGTGTCGGAGACGGCCCTCGCGCTGAGCACCCTCGACGAGGCGACACTGCCGCAGCAGACCGACAGGCTCGCCCTGCTGGCCGGGGAGACCGAGGACCGATGCCGCGAGGTCGTCGTCGAGGCCGACGCGCGCGCCCTTCCGCTCTCCGACCCCAGTCGGCCCTACGGCGTACTCGTCATCGAGGCCACCCGCCTCATGGAAGAGGTGCGGTACACCTGCGACACCCTCAACAGCTGGGTCGAGACATAGCTACCTCCCACCGCCTGCCCCACCCCTCAGGTTCCACGAGGAGCACGAGTGCGGCGGGGCGAGGACACCGACTTCGCGATGAAGCCAGTTCGGGCGAGGGCGGAGCTGCGGCGGGTGGGCGATGGGCCGACCCACCATCAGGACCACGGGACCGCCCACGCACCGGTCGAACACCTCGATGCCATCCCGAATGACGTTTCCTGCACGGTGGGACCGGTGGCCCAACGGAGTGATGGTCGCGCACCTTCGCGAATCTCGGCCCCGTTCGATACGAAGCGTCGGCCGATTCGTGGTCGGTGCCCGCCGTGTCGGAGCGAGGGACCGGCTGATTTCTTCGGATGCCGTCGCGTCACCCCGCAGCGGAATCGATTGCGTGGTTCCACCTCAATTCTCCGAAGGTGCATCCGGTCGAATTCATGGCAGTACTCCATTTCCGTCGAGCGAGTGAACCGCGTGAGGTACACGCGTACACGCGCGTACCGTCGGTGGCCTGAGCCGAACATTCCGTCGGCCGCATGAGGTGCATGAAGAGGACACCGGGTCCGTCGCGGATGTTTTCGGGCGGTCATCCAACGGGCCACCGCAGTCCTCGGGATGAGCATTCATACGGCGGAAGATGCCGGCCCGCTCCGGTTTTTGGATCGCGGGTAGCTGCGGTTCCGATCGTCAGGTCAGTGCAGGTGCGACGTATTTTCTGGAGCCGTATGCGTGGTGTGGTCTCTGATGGCAGGGGCAGGAGGGAGAAGGACGTCGAAGGGTGGCAATAAATGGTGCTGGAGAAGGATTGGCAGGACTATGACGCTATGACGACTGCGCGACGCCCGCCCGCAAGACGGAGCGGTGTCGGCATGTCCTCCCGCGTGAATGGGGGAGGGGGATTTTTTGTCGAGAGGTTCGTGCGATTTCCGGGCGTGTACGCACCCCAGGCGGACAGCTTCTTCCTGGCCGCGGCGATGCGGCGTGAGGGCGTCGGTGCCGGCATGGACGTCCTCGACCTCTGCACGGGTACGGGGGCTCTCGCGCTCCAGGCGGCACGGTTGGGCGCACGGGTGACAGCGGTCGACATCAGCAGACGCGCGGTGGCCACCGCGAGGACGAACGCGCTTTTCGCGCGTCTTCCGCTGTCGGTGCACCACAGTGACCTCCTCGATGCTCTGCCGGGGCGGCGTTTCGACGTAGTGGTCAGCAATCCGCCGTACGTGCCGGCCCTGTGTGCGACACCGCCGCGCAGGGGGGCCCGCAGGGCTTGGGACGCGGGCCCCGACGGGCGGGCGCTGATCGACCGCATCTGCGACGCGGCGCCCCTCGTTCTCCGCCCGGGGGGCCTCCTGCTCATGGTCCACTCGGCGCTGAGCGATCCCGACAAGAGCGTCCGCCGTATCGAAGAGGCAGGCATGAGCGCGTCGGTGACCGACCGGATGGCCATTCCGTTCGGTCCGGTGACGCGTGGCCGCCTCTCCTGGCTGCGCGACCGTGGCCTGCTGCCCGCGGACGCGCACACCGAGGAACTGGTGATCATCCGTGCACGCCGAAGCTGATTCCGACGCCGAACGGCTCATTGAATCGCGATGCGACCAACGTCCCCGCCTGGTTGCCGTCGACCCGGAGGGCCCCGTCCTCGTCGAAGGACCGGTCTCGGTGCGGATGCCCGACGGGCAGACCGTGACGTC
>NZ_JBHWZJ010000258.1:0-10073 GCF_042728415.1 Streptomyces sp. NPDC060198
CCTTATCCCCGGCGGGGGGGGGGGCCCCGGCGGCGGGGGGGGGGGCCCCCCGCGGGGGGTTCCCACCCCCGGGGGGGGGGGGGGTCCCCCCCCCCCCCCCCGCCACCCCCGCCCTGGACAGCCGGCCCTCAACCCCCCAGCGCCCTCGACACCGTGTAGATCGCGAGTCCGGCGAGCGCGCCGACCACCGTGCCGTTGATCCGGATGAACTGCAGGTCGCGGCCGATGTGGGCCTCGATCTTCCGCGACGTCTGGTCGGCGTCCCAGCCCGCGACGGTGTCGCTGATCAGCGAGGTGATCTCGGTGCGGTAGGTGGTGACGACGTAGACCGCGGCATCCTCCAGCCACCCCTCCAGCTTGGCCTGAAGCCTCTGGTCCGTGGCGAGGCGGGCGCCCAGCGACATCAGCGAGGCCCGCGCCCGCAGCCGCAGTTCGCTCCGTTCGTCCTCGGCCGCCGCGATGATCATCGCGCGTACGGAGGACCAGGCGGAGGCGATCACGTCCTGTACCTCACGGCGCCCCAGGATCTCCGACTTCAGCCGCTCCACCCTCTCCCGGGTGTCCCGGTCCGTCTGGAGGTCGGCGGCGAAGTCCGCCAGGAAGGTGTCGATGGAGTCGCGCGCCGGGTGGCCCGGCATGTCCCGCATCTCCGTGACGAACCGCAGCAGCTCCTTGTAGACCCGCTCCCCCACCCGCTTGTCGACGAACCTCGGGGTCCAGCCGGGCGCCCCGCCCTGCACCGCGTCCATCACCGCGTCACCGTGCAGAACCAGCCAGTCGTGCGCGCGGACGCAGACCAGGTCCACGACCCTGCGGTGCCCGCCGTCGGCCACCACCTTCTCCAGCATCTTCCCGAGCCCGGGGCCGATCTCCACCGCGTCGGCCCGCCGGGTGATCGCCTCTCCCACGATGGCCTGCACATCGGCGTCCCGCAGCACCTTCAGCGCCCCGCGCAGCGCCGTCGCCAGCTCGGCGGTGACCCGGTCGGCGTGCTCGGGCTCCGCGAGCCAGGCACCGACCCGCCCCCCGACGCCCAGCGCGTGGATACGGCCGCGCACCACGTCCGCGGAGAGGAAGTTCTCGCCCACGAACGAGCCGAGCGAGGCCCCCAGCTGGTCCTTCTTCGTCGGGATGATCGCGGTGTGCGGAATGGGCAGACCGAGTGGCCGGCGGAAGAGGGCCGTCACCGCGAACCAGTCGGCGAGCGCACCCACCATGCCGGCCTCGGCCGCGGCGGCGACATAACCGGGCCAGCCGCCCACTCCCGCGTTCTTCGCCCAGGTGGCGAGGGTGTACACCAGGGCGACCAGCAGGAGCAGCCCGGTGGCGGTGATCTTCATCCGGCGCACCCCGCGCCGTTTCTCCTCGTCGGCGGCGGTGTACGCGAACGCGGCCAGGGGTGCGGCGGCCCGTCCGGAGTCGCTCGCCGACCGTGCCGTACCGTCGAAACCGCCGTCGGGGCCCACCGGAGCGTCCCGGTCCGCCGTCACGCCGGCCGGGGCTCCCGTCCCGCCGGCATGATCCGGATCCGCGTCCGTCCCGTGTTCCGGCCCCGTGCCCGCGCCCGGTTCATTACCATCCACCGCGTCCCGCCTCGCTTTCTTCCGTGTACCGGTCCGCCGTGCGCCCGGTCCCCTCCTACCGCGCCACCCGTTCGCGTACACGTCTTCCCCAGTCGTACGCATTGTCCCCAACAGTCCTACTCCCGGGCCGCCCGCCCAGTTCCCGGCGGCCCGTCGCACACCGGTTCCCCCGGCATCCCGGGCCGAGCACGAGGAGACGTACCGCGCATGTCCAGGGTCGCCCGTAGAGACCAGGCCGGACCGGACCCCGGCCCCCGCGAGCCCGGCCGCGGCTCCGGGGCGGGCCCCGGTCTCCGCAGGCGCGCCCTGCGGCCCGCCCTCGTGGCCGGTACCGCCGTACTCGCCGCGGCCCTCGCCCTCGGCACGGAACGGCTCACCGGCCCCCGCGGCAGCGACGTGCGCGCGTCCGGCGAGCACCCGGCCGGCCGCGAGACTGCGGCGGCGGACGGCCGGTGGGTCGCCACCTGGACCGGGGCGCCGGTACGCGCCGCCCCGGTCGGCACACGCGAACCGGCGGGCACGGTCGTACGCAACGCCGTGCACAGCAGCGTCGGTGGCGACGCGGCGCGCATCACCCTTTCGAACCTCTTCGGCACCGGCCCCCTCGTGGTCGACCACGCGCGGGTGAACTCCCGTCCGGTGACCTTCGGGGGCGCGGGCAGGGTCACCGTCCCGGCGGGCGGACAGGTCGTGAGCGATGCCGCGCGGACGAGGATCGCCGCCGACTCGGACCTCGTCGTGTCCTTCCGTACGCCCGTGACCGGCGGGCACATCACCCAGCACCCGGCCGCCTTCCAGACCTCGTACCTCGTCGACGCGCGCACCTCCCGGCCCATCGACGAGTGGCGCTATCTGACGGCCGTGGACGTCTTCAGTACGGCCGCGTCGGGCGCGGTCGTCGCCTTCGGCGACTCGCTCACGGCCGGCAGCGGCTCCACCCCCAATGCCGACAGGCGCTGGCCGGACCTCCTGGCCGACCGGCTGAAGGGCAGCTGGGGCGTGGCGAACCAGGGCATCTCCGGGAACCGTCTGCTGTCGGACGGCCGGGGCGGCATCGCGGGCGTCACCCGCTTCGAACGGGACGTGCTGGGCGTCACCGGAGTGCGCACGGTGATCGTCGCGCTCGGCGTCAACGACGCCCAGACCGCCTCTCCCCACCTCGACCCGCGGCGGGTGGTGGACGCCCTGCGCCGCCTCACCGGCCAGGCCCACGCCCGGGGGCTGCGGGTGATCGGGGTGACCCTGACCCCGTTCGAGGGCATCCCCAACTTCACCCGGTCCCGCGAGGCCGTCCGGCAGGAGGTCAACGAACAGATCCGGGCCGGCGGGGTGTTCGACGCGTACGTGGACTTCGACGAGGTGGTCCGCGACCCCGCCGCACCGGAACGCATCCGGGCGGACTACGACAGCGGCGACCACCTGCACTTCAACGACCGGGGCTACCAGGCCCTCGCCGACAGCATCGACCTCGGCCTTCTGACCGGCGGCCCGCAGGGGTAGGCGCCTCCCGCCGGATCAGGTCCGGGCACGGCGCGGGTCGGGGTGGCCCGGCCCGGGTTCCGGGGCGGAATCCGCCCGGACGGTCCGCCGCGAGGCCCCGGCTTCCGCACCGGCCTCAGCGCAATTCCTTGCCGCCACCCGGTCCGCGCACCCCGCCCGGTCCGTCCATCCCGCCCGGTCCGTCGACCTCCCGGGGCGCTCGGGCCCGGCCCACCGCTTCGGCCTTCGCTCCCGCCTCGGCCTCCCTGCGGCGACGGCGTTCCGCCTTGCTCCACTTGCGTTCCACGCCGACGCCGCCCATCAGCGCGAAACCGGTGACGGTCACCCTCGGCGCGTCCGGGGCGGGTTCGCCCTCGTCCTTGGACCGTTCGTCGAACCCGCCCATCAAGCCGATCCCGTTGACCCGCACATGTACGTCCGGCGGCACGGTGACGCCCATTCCGCCCATGATCGTGACACAGCGGATCGTCACCTCGCGCTCCGCGAACCGGGCCTCGCGCAGATCGACGACCCCGCCGCCCCACATCACGAACGAGGTGAACGTCCGGCCCACGGTCCAGCGCCCCCTGCGGCTGAAACCGCCCCAGAACGCGAATCCGCCCTTCGACGTCGGCTCCCCGCCGATCCGCTCCGACCACCCCGTCACCGCGGCCCCGCCCACGTCCGGCAACGGCGCTCCGGAGAGCGGCAGATCGCGGACGAGCGGGGTCAACTCCCCCCGCGTGCGCGCCGCGTAGGCCGTCTCCAGCCGCTGCTCGAACTCCGCCATGTCAAGACGCCCTTCGGCCATGGCGTCCCGCAGGATCTCGGCGATCCGTTCCCGCTCGGCGTCCGAGGCACGCATGTCCGGGAGTTCACTCGTCATACCGCCCACCCTATG
Source organism: Streptomyces sp. NPDC060198 (assembly GCF_042728415.1). Classification (NCBI taxonomy): domain Bacteria; kingdom Bacillati; phylum Actinomycetota; class Actinomycetes; order Kitasatosporales; family Streptomycetaceae; genus Streptomyces; species Streptomyces sp. NPDC060198. The sequence continues at coordinate 3,964 of NZ_JBHWZJ010000258.1, forward strand.
CACCGCACGCACCACCGGGCCAGAGCCCCCGCCGCACCGCACGCACCACCGGGCCAGAGCCCCCGCCGCACCGCACGCACCACCGGGCCGGAGCCCCCGCACCGGGCGGCGCCCACCGTACGCGGCCTACGCGGCGGGGTGCGGTCGCGCCGCGTACATCCGGGCGATCACGTCCTCGATGTCCGGCTCCCGGACCGAGAGGTCCTTCAGCGGGTACTCCGCCGCGATCCGCGCCACCAGGGGCGCCACGGAGGCGCCCGCCGGGAGCGCCAGCCACTGGCGTGGTCCCTCGGTCCTGAGCACCCGCGCCCGCAACGGCCCCTCGGACTCCACCGTGATGGGCGGGAGTTCGCGGTCCAGATCGACCACCAGGACGCGCTCGCTCTCCCCCGCCTCGTGCAGCCCGGCGAGCGCGCCGTCGTACATCAGCCGGCCGTGGTCGATCACCATCACCCGCCGGCACAACTGCTCGATGTCGGTGAGGTCGTGGGTGGTGAGCAGGACGGTGGTGGAGCGCTCCTCGTTCAGGTCCTTGAGGAACTGCCGCACCTTCGTCTTGGAGATGATGTCGAGCCCGATGGTCGGCTCGTCCAGGTACAGCACCTCCGGGTCGTGCAGCAGCGCCGCCGCGATGTCGCCGCGCATCCGCTGCCCGAGCGAGAGCTGCCGGACCGGCGTGTCCAACAGGTCCGCCAGATCCAGGAGTTCGACACAACGGTCCAGGTTCTCCCGGAAACGCGCGTCCGGGATGCGGTACATGCGGTGCATCAGCCGGTACGAGTCCTTCAGCGGCAGGTCCCACCAGAGCGTGGTGCGCTGCCCGAACACCACCCCGATCCGGTGCGCCAGCCGGGTGCGCTCCCGCGACGGGTCGACGCCGGCGACCCGCAGCCGGCCGCCGCTCGGGGTCAGGATGCCCGTCAGCATCTTGATCGTCGTCGACTTGCCCGCACCGTTCGGGCCGATGGAGCCGACCATCTCGCCGCGCGCCACCCGGAAGCTGATCCCGTCCACCGCGCGCACCTCGTGCCGCTCGCGCCGCAGGAAGCCCGCCTTGCGGCGCACCTCGAAGACCTTCTCCACCCCGTCCAGCTCGATGAACGAGCCGTCCCCCACCGGGGTCCGTACGCCGCCTTCCGCCACCACCGCACCCCTCCCCGCCCGCGCGTTCCGTGCCATGCCCGACCCCATCCCCGTACCGCCGTCCCTCGTCAACTTCCCGTACTCCGGTACGCCCGCAGCCCCGTACGCCACGCCAGGCCAGCGAGCAGCCCGCACCCGGCCGCCACCACCGGCGGCAGGAACGCCACCCACTGCGGCAGCGCCACCGGGTACTCCCGCCCCAGCACGTACAGCGCGGGCAGCCAGCTCACGAAGGCCAGCGGCACCACGAACGTCACCCCGCGCACCAGTTCCCGGGCGAAGACGGTGGGCGGGTACTGCAACAGCGTCTGCCCGCCGTACGTGAAGGAGCTCTGCACCTCCGCCGCGTCCAGGGCGAAGAACTGGAGGGCCGACCCGGCGACGTACACCGCGCCGAAGACCGCCCCGCCGCTCACCACCGCGAGCGGCACCAGCAGCACCTTCAGCGGCGTCCAGTCGATGTCCAGCACCACCAGGGCGTACCCCAGGACCATCAGCCCCTGGATGATCCGCCCCGTCCGGCGCAGCGCGAACCGGTCGGCCGCCACCTGGACCAGCACCGGCACCGGGCGCACCAGCAGCGTGTCGAGCGTGCCGTCCCGGACCCGCTCGCCGATCCGGTCCAACGACCCCAGCAGCAGATCGGCCAGGCCGAACGCGGTCGCCGCCATCCCGTACAGCAGGGCGATCTCCGGCAGGGAGTAGCCGCCGAGTACGTCGACATGACCGAACATCAGCATGATGGCGACGAAGTCGAAGACCGTCGAGAGGAAGTTGCCGAGCGTGGTCATGGCGAAGGACGCCCGGTACGCCATGGTCGAGCGGATCCACATTCCCGCGATGAGCCGGTAGGCGCGGAGGCCTTCCACCAGCTGCGACCGCCCGCCGCCGCGGGGCGCGTACGCCGCAGCCTCCGCTTCCGTACCGCCGTCCGGGACGAGCACCGTGTCAGCCACCCTGCACCACCACTTTCCGTGTCGCGACCGACTGGAGGAGCCGGCCCGCCAGCAGCAGGACCAGCGCCCAGCCGGCCTGGAAGGCGAACGCCCCCGCCAGGTCCCACCCGGTGCGCTTGCCGAGGAACACGTCGGCGGGCACCTGGAGGAACGCCGACCACGGCAGGGCCCGCGCCACCTCGCCGAGCAGCCCGGGGAACAGGTTCAGCGGCAGCAGCAGCCCCGAGAAGAACAGCCCCGTCAGCCAGCTGATCTGGAGCACCCCCGCCCCGTCCAGCAGCCAGAACGCGGCCAGCGCGACGAGGAACCGGATGGCGAAACTGACCACCACTCCGAGCACCACCGACACCAGGAACGCCAGCCATGTCCACGGGGAGACGGGCAGGGCCAGCTCGAAGGCGAGCGCGCCGATCGCCATCGGCACGATGCCGCGCCCGAGGAAATGGAAGGCCGCCCGGCCCAGGTCACCCGCCAGCCACCAGAGCTGGAGGTCCGCCGGGCGGTAGAGGTCGATCGCGATGTCGCCGGTCCGGATGCGCGCCATCAGGTCGTTCTCGAAGCCGCCGCCCATCATCGAACACGTCATCAGCAGTGCCTGGCCCAGCCAGACGAAGGTCATGGCCTGCGCGGTGTCGTAGCCGCCGAGGTCCGGCCGCTCCGCCCACAGGGCGGCGTAGGTGTACGCGACGATGAAGCCGAAGACCGTGTTGGTGAAGGTCCCCGCCACCGTCGCCATCCGGTAGGTGGCATGCCGGCGGAACCCGCCCGCGGCCACCACGGCATAGACCCGCACGTCTCCCCCAGCCTCATCCGTGTTCTGCCCGGACCGCCCGTCCCGGGGAACTGCCCGCCCGCAGGCACCAAAGCGCACGACAGTAGTCCAGGTGTCCAAAGACCGGCGACCTGTTTTCCGGAGCGCGCGAAGCGCCCGGGAGGGCGTGCGGCAGCACGTTCAGGTGCGTTCCGAAGGTTATCGACAGTAAAAGGGCAGTATGGGAGGACTGTCCGCGGCCGAGGAGTCTCCACCACATGAGCGACGAGCCACAGCGCTGGACCCCCCGGGACCCCTCCGGCGACGAGGGCGGCAAGAGCGAGGAGGACGCCGGTGGGAGCGACCCGCAGGACGGGACGGCGAGCGGGACGGCGGAGACCGGAGCCTCGGCCACGGCGAAAGAGGGCAAGGGTCGCAAGGGCCGCGCGAATCGCCCCCGGCGCAAGGGCTGGCGCCGCCTCGTCCCGACCTGGCGCATGGTCCTCGGGGCCGTCCTGCTGATCGCCGTCCTGCTCGTGGGCGGCTTCGTCGCCGGGTACCAGCTCGTCGGCATCCCCGCCGCCAACTCCAGCGCCACCGCCCAGAGCAACGTCTACCTCTACCGCGACGGGGCGGTCATCGCCCGCGACGGCGACGTCAACCGGGAGAACGTCCAACTCGCCCAGGTCCCGAAGGACGTCCAGCACGCCGTCCTCGCCGCCGAGGACCGCAACTTCTACTCCGAGCGCGCCGTCGACGTCGGCGCCATGCTCCGCGCCGCCTGGAACACCGTCACCGGACAGGGCAGACAGGGCGGTTCGACGATCACCCAGCAGTACGTCAAGAACTACTACCTCGGCCAGGAGCAGACGGTCGTCCGCAAGGTCAAGGAGTTCTTCATCGCGATCAAGCTGGACCGCGAGCAGACCAAGGACCAGATCTTCGAGGGGTACCTCAACACCAGCTACTTCGGCCGCAACGCCTACGGCATCCAGGCCGCGGCCCAGGCGTACTACGGCAAGGACGTCACCGACGTGGACGTCGCCGAAGGCGCGTACCTCGCCTCGCTCCTCAACGCCCCCAGCGCGTACGACGTCGTCGCCCACCCGGAGAACAAGCCGGCCGTCCTCGCCCGCTGGACGTACGTGCTCGACGGCATGGTCAAGGAGGAATGGCTCGGGGCGTCCGCGCGCGCCGCGCTCACCTTCCCGCCACCCGGCGAGGCCAAGGCCTCCACCGGCCTCTCCGGACAGCGCGGCTACCTCGTCGACGCGGTCAAGGACTACCTCACCGGCCACGGGATCGTCGACGAGGGGACCCTCGCCACCGGCGGCTACCGGATCACCACCACCCTGGAGAAGGAGAAGCAGGACGCCTTCGTGGACGCCGTCGAGGAGAACGTGACCTCCCGGACCGACGACGGCAACGAAGCCGACCGCAACGTCCGCGTCGGCGGCGCCTCCATCGCCCCCGCCACCGGAGAGGTCGTCGCCCTGTACGGCGGGATCGACTACACCCGGCAGTACGTCAACAACGCGACCCGCCGCGACTACCAGGTCGGCTCCACCTTCAAGCCGTTCGTCTTCACCGCCGCCGTCGCCAACGACTCCACCACCCAGGACGGCCGCCGCATCACCCCGAACACCCGCTACGACGGCACCAACGAGCGCCCCGTGCAGGGACGCCAGGGCGACACCGGCTACGCCCCCGCCAACGAGGACGACGTCAGTTACGGCGACATCACCGTCCGGGAGGCCACCGACAAGTCCGTCAACGCGGTGTACGCGCAGATGGCCGAGGACGTCGGCCCCGAGAAGGTCGAGGAGACCGCGATCAGCCTCGGCATCCCCGAGGACACCCCCGACCTGACCGCCTCCCCGTCCATCGCACTCGGCCCGGCCACCGCCAGCGTGCTCGACATGGCCGAGGCGTACGCGACCCTCGCCAACCACGGGCGGCACGGCACGTACACCCTCGTGGCGAAGGTCACCAAGGACGGCAGGAGCATCGCGCTGCCCGGCCGCACCACCCGGCAGGCCGTCAGCCGGGAGGCCGCCGACACCACCACCGCGATCCTGCGGAGCGTCGTCGAGGGCGGCACCGGAACCGCCGCGCGGGCGGCCGGACGCCCCGCCGCCGGGAAGACCGGCACCGCCGAGGAGGACAAGGCCGCCTGGTTCGCCGGCTACACCCCCGACCTCGCGACCGTCGTCGCCGTCATGGGCCAGGACCCTGAGACCGGAACGCAGGAGTCGCTGTACGGAGCCCTCGGCCAGTCCCGCGTCAACGGCGGCGGCGCCCCCGCCGAGACCTGGGCCGACTACACCGCCGCCGCCCTCGAAGGCTCCGAGGTGCAGGAGTTCGACCTGGATCTCGCGGAGGGCAGCGAGGAGCCGGACCCCTCCGAGGACGAATCGCCGTCGGCCGACCCCGACTTCCCCTCGGACACCCCGAGCGGCGACACCCCCACCACCCCCGCCGGTACCACCCCGGCCACCCCGGGCCCGACCGGCACCGGCGCGGGCGGCACCACCGGCACGGGCCCCACAGGCGGCGGCAACACCGGGGGCGCCACCGCGAACGGCGGGACCGCGAACGGCGGTACGACCGGCGCCACCACCGACGCGGGCACCACCGAAGGCGACGGAGAACCCGGCACCACCACCGGGGAGACCGGCGACGGCGGCGGCCCCACCGGAGACCGCAGCACGGGCGGCAGCCCGGTCGAGGGAGCCCGGGGCCCGGACCGGGGCCCGAACTTCCCGTACCCCTGGCAGTGAGACCGGCCGAACCGGGCGCGACCGAGCCGCGCCGGAACGCTCAGTGCCCCGAGGTCGCCTTCAGCCCCACCACGGACACCAGCAGCAGACAGACGAAGAAGATCCGGGCGGCGGTCACCGGCTCGTGCAGCACCACCATCCCGAGCACGGCCGCACCGGCGGCCCCGATCCCCACCCACACGCCGTAGGCCGTACCGATCGGCAGCGACTTCGCCGCCTGCGCCAGCAGCAGCATGCTGGCCACGATCCCGAGGACGGTGAACACACTCGGCCACAGCCGGGTGAACCCCTCCGCGTACTTCATACCGATCGACCAGCCCACTTCGAGCAGACCGGCAATGATCAAGAGAACCCAGGCCACGACGGCCACCTCCGACGACGAACACACGGAACAACACGGACTGCGTCGTCTTTGCCAGCCCGGTACGGCGCGTCTCGTCGGGTGATCCCACCGTAGCAACAAACGCGGTGGAGCCCCTG
>NZ_JBHWZJ010000259.1:0-10061 GCF_042728415.1 Streptomyces sp. NPDC060198
GAGACAGGTGTCCGTGTACCTCCCGGCCGCTCGTGTTCCGGGGTGCCGTCCGGGCGTCTGTCCGGGCCCGGGTCAGACCGCCAGCAGCCGGTCGGTGAGGTCGCGGTAGTGCTGGAGCACGATCCGCAGCTGCTCGGTCCGCTCGCCGTTCCGTGCGCCCGGGCCGTCCGGGTTCTCCTCGGTGCGCAGCGCGGTGCTCCGCTCGGTGAGCGCCTTGACCAGGTTCTCGGTCACGGCGTCCAGAGTGGCACCGGCCTCCCGGACCGCACGCTGCGGGTCCTCGACGAAGTCGCTGACCGCGTCCCGCATCCGTCGTTCCAGCTCGTCGTGGTCGGCACCCGCGAGCAGGGCCCCGTCGCGGCCGTTCGCGCCGGACGCGGCGTGGCCGGCGGTCTCGCGGCGCGTGCTGGTGGCGTCCGTCTTCGCGCCGGGGGTGCCGGGCGAGCCGGTGCGGTCCGTGCCCGTCTTCGCGCCGAGGGACCCGGTGCGGTCCGCGCCGGTGGCCTCCGTACGGTTGCCGCGGGCGGTGTGCTCCACGTTCGCCGCGTTGCTCGTACTCGTGCGGTCCACTCGCTCCGAACCGTCCGTACGCTCGGCGTGGTCCGTCGTGCCACCGCTGCCGGGGCGGTGGGCGCGGCTCCCGTCGGCAGGCGTGGTCTCCACCCCCGCCGCCTTCGTCCTGGGGTCGCGTACGGGCTCGGGGCCCGCCGCGCGCTCCGGAACGGGTGCGGTCCGGGTCCGGTCGGAGGCCTCGGAAGTCACCCCCGAGCGCGCCTTGTCGTCCGTGGAGACCGTCTCGTCCGTGCGGCGGGCGTCTGCCGCCCCGTCGACCCGTTCACCGTTCGTAGAAGATCCGTAAGTCATGACGTCACACTTCCCTTCGCGTCGTGCTGCTTGTCCATGTCCGTCCGGCCCCGCTCGACCTGCTGCCCGGTCGGGTTGTCGAGCATCGCGTCGAAGAGGGCACGGGCCCCGACGAGGTCCTTGCGCAGTTCCTCGGTGCCCCCCGAACCGTCGCGTGCCCCGTGCACCCGGCGGTAAGCGTCGACGTGCGCGCCGTGGTGGACCGACAGCGCCTCAGCGCGGTCCTCGGCACTGCCCGCCTCCGGGAAACCACGGTCCCGGGAAAGCTCGTCGAGGAGGTCACCGGCCTCGGCGACCGCGTCCTCGGGAGCGTCGACGAACCGCTCCTGCACCCGGGTCCAACGCGCGGTGTACCGCTCCCGCGCCTCCGCCGACAGCGGCTGCGCGCTGATCGAGCCGTGCCGCTTCACCCGCTCCCCGAGCTCCTGCTCGGCAAGCTTGGTGTCGCCCTGGTGGCGGGCGAGTACCCGGTCGTACTCGGGGCCGAAGCGGCGCTTCAGCCCGCCTGTGCCGGTCGCCCGGCCGCGCTGGAGGAAGTAACCGGCGATCGCCACGACGACGAGCACACCAACGATGATCAGTACGGTCGTCATGAGCGCGTCTCCCGCCGTTCGCTGTCCGGTACGCAGTTCTCTCGCACGGTCGTCAACTCCCTCCGATCCGGGCTCCGGCCGGTTGGTCCGGCCGAGCGGGGTGCGTGACGTCGTGTACCCCCGACCGGCGGTTCGAGACAGTGCCGTTCGCACAGAGGTGCTGGGTATCGTGGAAGGGCCGCGACCGGAGTACGGAAGAAGAGGTGTGCCGTGACCGAACGCAAGCCCCCTGGTGTCAGTTTCGACTCGTGGGTGGACCGGCAGATCCACGAGGCCGAGCAGCGCGGTGACTTCGCCTCCCTGCCCGGCTTCGGCAAGCCGCTCCCCGGACTGGGGCGTACCTACGACGAGGACTGGTGGATCAAGGAGAAGATGCAGCGCGAAGGTCTCTCGGTCCTCCCGCCCGCCCTCGCTCTGCGCAAGGAGGTGGAGGACGTCCGCCGTGCGATCGCCGAAGCGGTTTCCGAACGCCGGGTGCGGGAACTGATCGGGGCGGTCAACGAGAAGATCGACGAGGCCGTGCGGATGCCTCCGCCCGGCCCACCGCTCAACCTCGGGTGCCTCGACGTCGAGAAGACGGTCGGCGAATGGCGCGCGGCGCGCTCCGGCCGCGCCGGTCAGGACGCGTCCGGCCACTCGTGACCTCCGGCGCGGCCGGCGGGACGCCCGGGTGAGCATCGACGCGGCCCGCGGCCGGGCCGCGTGGCTGCGGCGGATCCACGCACGCTGTCGCCCGAGCGCCCCGTGACCGTTTGCTTCCACCGCCGTTGATCAACGGCGGCCGCCTCCGCCCCCACAGTGTCTGAGGGGCGCGCGTCCGCCTGCCGTCCTGTGTGCGGGAGGACGTTCGCAGTCCGGCGAAGGCCGGTGGGCGGAGAGCGGGAGCGTACGACCGGAGTACCGAGTGGTCAGCGCCCGAAGTCCTTCGGCGGCTGACCACTCGGTCAGGACGGTGAAGCGGGCATGTGTCAGCCCAGCGTGTACTCCAGAACGTAGGAGTGGCTGCCGTGCTCGGACTGGTCGATCTCGAAGGTACCCGTGATCCCCGCGGAACCTGTTCCCTGGGCCACGCGGATCACGAGGTGCTCACCGTGGCTCGGGCACCGACCGGCCCACGACGCCCGGTCAGGCGGCCGGATCCGCACCCTCCTCCGCGAGGCTGATCGCCGCCCGCCGCATCAGAGCGCGCCGCAACCCGCGAGCCTCGTCCCGCGTGCGCGCGGCGCCACGCACCGCCTGTCGCAAGGTGCGCTCCGACTCCTCCAGGGACCGCTGGAGCCTGGCAGCCTCCTGCCGGACGACAGCGCTGCCGTCCCTGACGGGACCGTTGGACCGGACGAAGTCGGCCAGCGCACTCCGCTTCCGGTACTCCGACATCTGAAGAGCCACGAGAGCATCCGGCACCTGGGGCATCATCCGATCGTCACCACCCGTGCCCAGGCGGGCGGCGTGTCGGGAACGTAGTCGGGATCGTCCTCGCCGTGGCACGCCGGGCGGGAGCGGGGGAAGAGCCCCACCACCGTCCGGCAGGGCGGCCTCGTACTCGGCCAGGGCGTCTGTCCGTCGGTCAGGGCCACGACCACGTCCGGCCGTGGACGCGCGCGGAGGGCGCGGGTGAATCCGGAACGCAGATCGGTCCCGCCGCCCCCGGTCAGAGCGATCCCCTCCGCCGCGCAGAGGGCGACCGCCAGATGCGCGGAGGCGTCGCAGGACACCACCTGGACGAGATCGCGGCGGCCACCGACGGCGAGGACGATCCCGGCCACCTCGCGGAGCGCCGCGCCGAGTTCGGCGTCGCTGACGGAACCGGACGTGTCGATGACCACCGACACCCGGGGCGGTCTGCGCCGGAGACTCGGCAGCAGCGCCCCGGGAACGGCTCCGGAGCGCCGGGAGGGACGGCCGTAGCTGTAGTCGTCGCCCGCACCGGAACCGGAGGTGGCCGAGCGGACGGCCGCGCCCAGCAGCCTTCGCCACGGCTGGGGCGGCTGGAACGCCTCCCGCGCCCACCGCTTCCAGCCGGCCGGGGCGCTCCCAGGACTCCCGACGATGCCCTGTGCCATCCGGAACCGGACCGCGTCCCGCTCCTGCGGGCTGAGGCCGTCCGCCCCGTCCGGACCGAGGTCCCACTCCCGGTCCAGCCCGTCGGCGCCGCTGCCGCAGTCGAGCCACGCGTACAGTTCCGTATGCCTTCCGAGCTGGAACCGCCGCAGGTAGTCCTCCATGAGCTGCCCGGAGCCGAGCCTGAGGTCGGACGGCCGGACGGCGCCCCGGGGGAAGACGAGGCCGTCGCCGAACGCGTCGTCGTTGATCTCGCAGTCCGCGGCGATGTTCATCCGCAGCCGCTCACCCGGGCCGGTCAGCCCGTGCTCCCGCGCGAACCGGTCGCCGCGCCCGTGATGGTCGCGCAGAAGGTGCGAGACCTCGTGCACCCACACCGCGGCGAGTTCCTCCACGGGTGTCCGGTCGACGAACGAGGGCGACACGTAGCACCGCCAGTGCTGGTCGACGGCCATCGTGGGGACCCGAACCGACTCCACGGGGCACAGGGCGAACAGCGCGGTGGCCAGATACGGACGGGCGCGCACCGCCTGCAGGCGGGCGGCGAAGAGCTTGTCGCGGTCGAGTGCCGCACGGGCGACAGGAGGCGGAGCGAGGCGGGCGGGCCCACCCGGAACGGCGTGCGCGGGCCCACCCGGAACGAGGCGGGCGGGCTCACCCGGAACGGAGTGCGCGGGCCCACTCGGAGGGGTCCCGCCGTGAACCCCCGGACGGCTCATCGTCCCGCTCCTTCGGTCGCCGCGGCGGCGCCGGTACGGGCAGCGGCGCGGTCCGCCCGCCGGGACAGTGCCACCACGCCCGCGAGACGGTCGATCGACTCCGGTACGTCCCAGTCCTCACGGCGCAGCGTGGCGAGGGTGGTGGCCGGGACGACCACCAGGTCCGGGGCTCCCGTCTCCGACGCCCGTACCAGCAGCGCCCACGCGGCGTCCCAGCGGCTCCGCTCGGGGCGGTTGCGTACCGCGGCCACCACTCCGTCGAGGACGGCCTGCCGCAGGTCGCCGCGTTCGGGAAGGACGGCGCCGGCCGGGTCGGCGAGCAGCGTCTCGGGGTCGGGGAGGTCCATCCGGTCGAGGCTCGCGAGCAGTTCCAGCCCAGGACCGTCCCCCACGGTCCCTCTGACCAGCATCGACAGGACGTCCCGGGAGGATCCGGCGGCGCTCGCGAAGGCGATCAGGCGCAGAGCCGCCTCCCAGCTCCGGGGCGAGGGCCAGGCGCCGCCCCGGCGGCTCTCGTCGGAGGGAATCCGGTGGACGAGCGCCGGGCGGGTGGACAGCAGGCCACAGACCGCGCGGCGGGCGAAGTCCACGGACTGCGCCAGCCGTTCCGGGGCGAGCGTCGGCATGACGGCCCGGGGCCAGATGCCGCCGAGTCCGCGCACCACGACCTCGTGGTCGTGGACCCACTGGAGGTGGACGAACCGGTTGGCGAGCGGCGGGCTCAGCTCCCATCCGTCGGCGGCCGAGGCGCGCGGGTTGGCGGCGGCCACGATCCTCACTCCGGACGGCAGTCGCAGCGATCCGACCCGCCGTTCGAGTACCAAGCGGAGGAGGGCGGCCTGTACGGCGGGGGGCGCGGTGGACAGCTCGTCCAGGAACAGCAGCCCCCGGCCGGCCCGGACCAGCCGCACCGCCCAGTCCGGCGGAGCCATCGGGATGCCCTGCGTGGCCGGATCGTCCCCGACGATCGGCAGTCCGGAGAAGTCGGAGGGTTCGTGCACGCTGGCGATGACCGTGGTCAGCGGCAGATCCAGGGCTTCGGAGAGCTGGGCCAGCGCGGCTGTCTTGCCGATGCCGGGCTCTCCCCACAGTAGTACCGGCAGGTCGGCGGCGACGGCCAAGGTCAGGGCCTCCAGTTGGATGTCGGGACGCGGCTCGGTGGTGGTGGCGCGCAGCAGGACCGTCAGGGCGTCGGCCACGTCCAGCTGGGAGGGAGGGAACGGGTCGGCGGGGGTGCGAGTCGCCGCGAGCGGGGTGGTTGAGGGCATGGGTGGTCACCTTGGGGGTCGTGGGCGGAACGCGTGGGTGGCGGGGAGGGGCTGCCCCGTCCGGGAGCGGTTGCTGACGGTGAGGGGCGCAGCCCCGTTCGGACCGGCCGGGGGCCCGGCTCGGTCCCGGGCAGGCTCGGTTCGAGGCCGGCCCCGGGCCGGAAGGAGGAGCGGACCTGCCGTCAGCGGGTGGCGTGACGGGGGTGCGCGCGGACGTCGCGGGTACGGCGACGAGCCGGCGGGATACCGCCGGAGCCGGTCCGGTCGGGGCGGGCCCCGTTCGGGCCGGGCCCCGGTCCGGTCAGTCCCGCCCTGAACAGCCCGTAGGCGACGCGGCGTTCGGCCGCCGCCTCCAGTTCGTCCCGCAGGGGTCCGTCGCGCAGCACGGCCCGAGGGCCGAGCAGCCCCTCGACGACGTCCAGCGCACCGCAGACGTCGCCGTGCCGCAGCCGTTCCCGGACCCCGTCGAGGCAGTCCGGACGGCGGTGGGCCTCATGGACCGCCCGCAGACAGGGAAGGGGCGTGCCGGACAGCGCGGCCAGCAACTCCTCCCTGCGTACCTCGGCGGGATCGTGGTCCAGGGGCGTCAGTACACCGTCGACCAGGCCGATCCGGTGCCGGGCACCCCGGCAGTCCACCAGGTGCGGATCGCGCCAAGGCTCCGGTGCGGGAGCGGGAGTGAAGGCGGCCGGCGGCCGGTCCGGCAGCAGCGCCGGGCCGACCAGCGGGTGAAGCCGGTCGGCGGTGATCGCGCCGACCCGGAGCAGCTCCAGGTCGGGCGGCACCCAGGTCGCCGCGTCGGGCAGCACCGGCAGCGCGGAGAGCCCACCGCCCGGGGGCGGGGAGGCGATCCGGAAGGCGGGCAGCCCTTCGGGGAACTCCCCGGCCCCGGAAGGCTCCAGCAGCAGCCGTCGCCGGGAGCCCAGTCGTACGGTGACCGGTCCGACAGGCAACTCGTCAGCCCTCAACAGCAGTTCGGCCTCGGCCGACCATCGGTCGTCAGCAAGCCCGACGCCCTCCGCAAGCCCGATGCCCTCCGGAAGCCCGATGCCCTCCGACGAGGCCCCGGAGCGCTCCGGCCCCCCATTCCGGCCGGCACCGGAGCGTGTCCGTAGTTCACCGGTCCTGCGTGCGTCCCACAGGTGGCGGTGCAGGTCGAGCCGGAAACGCCGGTTCGGTCGGGGGTGCGGATGGTGGAGCGTTCCGGTGGCTGCGGAGACGTCGTCGCCCCAGAGCAGAAGGCTCATCCGTTGGCCCGCGTCCGCCCAGGCGGGCGGCGTGCGGACCACCAGGTGCAGGGGGCGGGACCTGTCGTGCCCGGGTACGGGGTACCGGGCCAGAGTGAGCGTCAGCCCCGGGCGCAACAGCCCGTCCGGTGCGATCCTGGGCATGTGCCACCGCAGCAGATCCGGGGCCAGTCGGCGCAGATCGGTCCGTACCAAGGCCGTGAGTTCCCGGCCGTGGGTACGCGCCAGCCGGCGCAGATCGAGATCGACATCGATACCCGCGGCGGCGCACGCGCCCGCCCAGTCGCCCACGTGCCGGCGGGCGGTCGCTTTTTCGATCATGGAGGGCGGCACGGCGAACTCTCGCACGCGCGGCCAGAAGGAGAGCCGGGAGTCTCCGTACGCGATTCGAGTGAGCATCAGCACTCACCTTGCGCGGACGGGTCCCCCAATCTGAGAAGGGAGTGTGCAGTCATGGCGGGGATCCTAACTCCCCTTCTTTCGGGGGCGCCAGAGGTTTTCCGATCATGATGCCGGGCCTCCGCCTCGTCCGGCGGCGAGGGACAGGGGAAAGGCCGTACGGTCCCTGAGCGACAATGGGCGTCATGGACGCGCGGAGCACCGACCCCGGTGCGGTACTCATCAGGCGGGCCGTCGCCAAGGACGCCAAGCGGCTGACCCGCCTGGTCAGGACGTCGCGGGCGTACGAGGGCCACTGGGCGCCCATGGTCGAGGGGTACCGCGTCGGGCCCGACTACATCGAGGCCCACCGGGTCTTCGTCGCGGTCGCCGGAGCGGGAACCGGTCCCGGTACCGGAACCCCCGTGCTGGGCTTCTACTCCCTGGTGCTCGACACGGGCGAGCCGCACGGCCCCGCGGCCACCGGTGAACTGGACCTCATGTTCGTCGCCGACGCCGCCCAGGGGCGCGGGATCGGCCGCCGCCTCATCGACCACCTGCGCGAGGAGGCCTCCCGGGCCGGCCTGGACGCCGTCCGGGTGGTCTCCCACCCGCCGGCCGAGGGCTTCTACCGCAGTGTCGGCGCCGAACGCACCGGTACCGTTCCCGCGACCCCGCCGTACGTGATGTGGGACCGGCCCGAACTGATGCTCCCCATCGCCTGAGCGGCGCCCGCCCGGGACAGCGAGTCCGGGGGACACGAAGCGTCGAACGGCCCGGTGGCCCGACCTTGTCACCGTGCCGCAGCCGGTCCGCGTCCGCCGCACGGGCTGGGAGCCACTCCTCCCACGTGTGACGACCCGGTCCGTGACATCCACCGGGGGAGGGGGACGTGCTCGCGGCTTACCGTGGTGCGGCACTGGGGGCCCTCGCCGCCGCGGCAGTGCTCAGGTCGTCAGGCGGTCCAGGAGCGCGGGATGATCTGCCAGGGCCGATCTCACCATGGCTCGGGCATGGGACCTGAAGAAGTCGAGGTCGGCTGACCGCCAGTCGATGCCGCCCAGGGGTGGCTGCGGGTCGTACTCGATGAGGAGCTGGACCGTGCGGGCGGTCTGCTCGCCCGCGAGGCGGCCGACCAGGTGGAGGGCCATGTCGATACCGGCCGACACCCCGGCGGCGGTGAGCACGGGGCCGGCCTCGACCCAGCGTTCGGTGACGGGCGTCGCGCCGAATTTGGCCAGCAGGTCGCGGAATCCCCAGTGAGTGGTGGCCCGACGACCGTCGAGCAGGCCGGCGGCACCCAGGATCAGGGAGCCGGTGCACACCGAGCCGACGACCTCAGCCGTCCGCGCGGCCCGGCGGATCCAACTCAGCAGAGGCTCGTCGGCCAGCGCGGCGAGGGCCGGCTCGGTCCCGCCGGGCACGATCAGCGCGAAGGGCTCGGGGACCTGGTCGAACGTGTGGCTCGGCGTCAGTTTCAGCGGGGTGTCGGTGTCCCGGGCGGCGAGGTCCTGGCCGACGACGGCCACGTCGTACGACGGGTCGATCCGGGCCAGCGCCGACAGCACCTGGAGCGGTCCGACCAGGTCGAGCGGAGTGATGCCGGGATAGAGCACGAAGGCGAGCGTCTTGGTCATGTCGTCACCTTCGGCCCGTGGTCACGGGAGCGCCAAGGGAGGACAGCGAGCAGGTCAGAATTCTTGGGCTACCGGTCATTCCGACATAGGGTCCCGGTCGTGGAGGAACGAGTGGTGGTTCTCGTCGGATACGAAGAGGCCGAGTTGCTGGACATCGCTTGCGTGACGACAAGCTTGACCACCGCCAACCGGCTCGGAGCCCGCCCCGCCTACGACGTGAGCGTGGCCACCCCGGGAGGCCGTGCGATCACCTGCGACTCGGGCCTGACGTTGCGGGGCCGGCGATCCCTCGAGCGGCTGCGGGGGCCGCTGGACACACTGATCGTCT
Organism: Streptomyces sp. NPDC060198; assembly: GCF_042728415.1. Classification (NCBI taxonomy): domain Bacteria; kingdom Bacillati; phylum Actinomycetota; class Actinomycetes; order Kitasatosporales; family Streptomycetaceae; genus Streptomyces; species Streptomyces sp. NPDC060198. The sequence goes on from NZ_JBHWZJ010000259.1 coordinate 9,096, forward strand.
CGGGAGGGTTCGGCCACGAGGCCGCGGCTGACAACCCGCGGATCGTCGGCCATGTCCGGCGTCTGGCCAAGGAGAGCCGCAGAGTGGCCTCGGTCTGCACGGGAGCGACCGTTCTGGCCGCCGCTGGTCTGCTCAACGGCAGACGCGCCACGACCCACTGGCGGTACGCCGAGCAGTTGGCCTGCGCCTACCCGGAGGTCACCGTGGATCCCGCGCCCCTGTTCGTTCGCGACGGAAGCGTGTCCACGGCGGCGGGCGTCACCAGTGCCCTGGACCTCACCCTGGCCTTCATCGAGGAGGACCACGGCGCGGAGTTGGCGCGCTCAGTGGCCCGCGGCCTGGTCACCTATCTGCAACGGCCGGGCAACCAGGCACAGATGAGCATGTTCACAGCGGCCCCAGCACTCACGAACAGCCTGGTCAGGCGAGTCGTCGATCACATCGCCGGCCACTTGGCCGGCGATCTGACCGCAACCGCACTGGCAGCCGAGGCGGGGGTGAGCGAACGCCATCTGACCCGCCTGTTCATCGAACACCTTGGAAAGGCGCCAGGCCGATTCGTCCGCGACGCACGCACCGAAGCCGCCGCTCACCTCCTGGCTTCCACCTCCATGCCCGTGGCGGGCGTGGCCGCACGATGCGGCTTCAGAACCGCTGAGACACTCCGCCAGGCATTCGTCAGCCGTTACGGGACACCGCCTTCGCGTTACCGAGCAACGCAAAGCGCACCAACTGCCTGACCCGGGCCGCGTGCGACAGCCGCATGTCCGGTTCACCGCATCACCGAGACCTCGGCGGTCGTGGTTCAGGACCCGGGCGGGGCGGTGGCGGTACGGCTGAGGGGCTGCAGAGAATCACGCTGCTGATGGTGGGACTTGACACCGTGGTTCAGTGTTTCGAGCATCCGCACGTTGTTCTCCCGCGGGCCCCTGGCCAGGTGGATTCCCGGTCGCGCCGTCGGCGGGC
>NZ_JBHWZJ010000260.1:0-10013 GCF_042728415.1 Streptomyces sp. NPDC060198
GTCCGGGGCCGTACGGCCCCCGGACGGGACGCCCCGGGACCCGGTCGGGAGGCGGACACCGAAGCCGAGGACGTGCTCCCGGACGTTCCCGGACCCGCCGGGGCGGACGCGGGACGACGGCCTTGCGGTGAACGCCCGGTCGGCGGCCCCTCGTGCCTGCGTGTCTGCTGCTGCTCGGTGTACGGACCGTCGAGCCTGCCGGTGGGCCGGTCGGCCTCGTGCGCCGAACGCTGGACGGGCGGACGGCTCTCGTGCAGCCCTTGTGCCTCGCGCGCCGCGATCTCCTTGAGCCGCATCGACAGCTGCAGGGTGCTGGGCCGCTCCTCCGGGTCCTTCGCCAGACACGCCCGCACCAGCGGAGCGAGTGCGTCGTGGACCTCGGCGAGGTGCGGCTCCTCGTGCACCACCCGGTACAGCATCACCTCGGAACTGCCGTGCCCGAAAGGGGAGTCCGCCGTCGCCGCGTACGCGAGGGTGGCGCCCAGCGAGAAGACGTCCGTCGCGGGTGTCACCGCCGCGCCGCGCACCTGTTCCGGCGCGAGGAACCCGGGGGAGCCGACCGCCGTACCGACGTGGGTGAGCGTGCTCGCCCCGGTCGCCCAGGCGATACCGAAGTCGATGATCCGCGGGCCCTTGGGGGAGAGGAGGATGTTCGACGGCTTGAGGTCCCGGTGCACCACTCCGGCCTCGTGGACCGCGACCAGGCCCTCGGAGAGCGCGGCCCCGATCGAGGCCACCTCCGAGGCGGACAGGGGGCCCTCCTCGGCGACCTTGTCGTGCAGCGAAGGACCCGGTACGTACTGCGTGGCGAACCAGGGCCGTTCGGCGTCCAGGTCCGCGGCCACCAGCCGGGCGGTACAGCCGCCGCGGATGCGCCGCGCGGCGGACACCTCGCGCGCGAACCGGGACCGGAACTCCTGATCCTCCGCCAGGTCGGGCCGGATCACCTTGAGGGCGACCCGCTGTCCCCGCCGGTCCGAACCCAGGTAGACGACACCCATCCCGCCGGCCCCGAGCCGCCGGTGCAGCCGGAACGAGCCGACGAGACGCGGGTCCTCGCGCCGGAGCCGCATCATCGCCATCGTCTGCCCATCCCCGCTGCCTGGTCCGCCTGACGAGGCACAGCTTACGTACCCGGCGCCCGGCGCGCTCAGAGGCCGCGCCTTCACCGGGGATTCGATTGTCCGTGCCGGACAGGACGCGTGAAGAACGGTCAGCAGTAAGCCGATCCGGGCGATTCCCTCCCCGGCCGGGTCCAAAGGGGCATCGGTGTGCGGGGATTGGTGCCTCGCCGCCGTACTCCGGACGGCCCGGGCGCCGTCCCCCGGGCCGTCCGGCCCGCATCGCGCGAGCCCCGGGGCCCGGCTCCCTCGCCGCCGGGGGAGCAGGGCCGGGAGGACGCGGCGTGAGTGATGTCACCCGTCGTGCCGTGTTTCCGGACGGACACCGCCCGCGGCCGCAAGGCTTCCCCGCCCGGCGGCTCCGGCCCGCCTCCGCCCCCGTACACCCCGTCTCCACCCAGGGGAGTACTCCGGCTGCCCATGGCTCATCCTCCTGGAGGCCCGCCGATCGGTACGCGGGCATGACGCCCGTCCGGCCCGCTCTCCCTAGGCTGGGAACGAACGAGGGCGGAACCCTCCCGGCCGGGACGGGCCGCCGACGTTCACCTCGGTCAGGAGAGGAACCATGCCGGACACGGCCACGCGGACCACGCTCCGCGCGCAGGGACGCAAGGCGTACGAAGCGTTCGGCGGCCGTCCGTCCGGTACCCGCCACCCGCTCGTGGCGGTGGCCATGGTCCTTCCCCTGGCGGCACTGCTGGTGGTCGTCTTCGGCGGCTGGGAATCAGTGGTCGCACAGGCGTCGTCCGTGGGCGTGATGATGGGGCGCTGACCGGCGCCTCCCGGTCCGGAAGAGCGGTCCGGACCGGACATCCGGCCAACAGCCCCGTGGGGACGGGGGTACGGCGGACGGCAGCGTTTGTCCGGCCGGCTGGGGAGCCGGCCGGACAACGCGCTCTCCCGAACCGCCACAGGGTGCGGACCGCGCGCCGAGGGCCCGCGCCGGGGGACCCGCGCGCACCACACACCACCGCAGGGGCCGAAGAGCGGGCCCGGGGACCTGCGCACACTCCGGGCCGCGAAGCCCGCCCCGCTAACCTGGGGCTTTGCCACCACTCTTGCCGGGGGACCCGTGAGCAGCGCCGAGGTCGTACGCACACTGGGCGGGCTGGCCCACGCCGCCGCCCACCCGGTCTCCGGCGCCCGGTGCCCCTGTCCGCCGCCCGCGGTGCTCGCCGACCGGCCGGACGGAACCGTCGTCCGCAGCGGCGGAGTCGTCGCGAAGGCCCACGCCCCCGGTACCGGCGGCCCGGATTTCGCCGCCCGCCTCGCCCTCGCCGCCGCGCCCGCGCTCCGTGGCGTGCTGCTGCCGCCGCTCCCCGCACCGCACCCGCTCCCGCATGCGGACGGACGTCCCGTCACGCTCTGGCCGTACGGAGACCCCGTCGACCCCGGGGACCACGAGGCGGCTCCCTGGGAGGAGGCGGCCGTCCTCCTCGCCCGCCTCCACCGCACCGCGCCCCGGGTGCCGCTCCCGCCGATGCGGGGGCCCGCCAAGGCGGCGCTCGCCGTCGCCCGGATGCGGGCGGCCCGCTCCGCCGACCCGGCCCGCGGAGCGGTCCTCGCCGCCTGGGCGGCGTTGCCCGGGTGGGCCCGCGACGAGGCGCCGGCTCCGGAAGGCCGAGCGGGGTTCCTCTGCCACGGTGACCTCCACCTCGGCCAGCTCGTCCGCCACCCGGCCCCGCACGGCCCCTGGATGCTGATCGACATCGACGACGCGGGGACGGGCGACCCCGCCTGGGACCTCGCCAGGCCCGCCGCCTGGTACGCCGCCGGTCTGCTGCCCGGGACGGTCTGGACGCGGTTCCTGGGCGCCTACCGGGCGGGGGGTGGTCCCGCCGTCCCGCCGGTGGGCGACCCCTGGCCCGAACTCGACGTGCCCGCCCGGGCCCTCACGGTGCAGACCGCCGCCCTCGCCCTCGCCAAAGCGCAGGAGCAGGGCCGGGAGCCCGACGAGGTCGAGCGGATGATGACCGACGCGTGCGCCCGTATCGCCTCGCTCCCGCCCGAGTTGGCGGCCCGCCGCACGTCGTAGGGTGAACCGACCGTCGTCGGGCAGGAATTCCGGTGGCGGACCACCGAACGGCGAGGAGCCGAGCCGATGATGCAGTGTCCGAAGTGCCACGCCCAGATGCACACGTACAACCGCAATGGTGTCCAGATCGAGCAGTGCAGCGGCTGCCGGGGGATATTCCTGGACTTCGGCGAGCTGGAGGCCCTGACGCGGCTGGAGTCTCAGTGGACGCAGCAGGCGCCGCCCGCGCCGCCGGCCCCGCAGGCCTACCCGGCCGCCGGCCCCGCGTGGGGCGCGCCGCAGCAGCACCACGGCGGCGGCCACTACGACCACCACCACCGCCAGAAGAGCTTCGGCCGGATGCTCTTCTCCTCCTGAGCCGGCACAGCCGCCCGCCGGTCACGCCGGGCGGCACCTCCGGACCTCCCGAGGTGCTCCGGAACGCGACGCCGACACAGCGAAAACCCCGGTCGTGGAGACGACCGGGGTTTTCCGTGGTGCGCGATACTGGGATTGAACCAGTGACCTCTTCCGTGTCAGGGAAGCGCTCTCCCGCTGAGCTAATCGCGCAGGGTGAACCTGCGTGTGCTGCGTGCGCGATACTGGGATTGAACCAGTGACCTCTTCCGTGTCAGGGAAGCGCTCTCCCGCTGAGCTAATCGCGCGGGAAGATCCTTGCGGATCAGTGGACGATACTGGGATTGAACCAGTGACCTCTTCCGTGTCAGGGAAGCGCTCTCCCGCTGAGCTAATCGTCCTTGGAGGTGGAGACGGGATTTGAACCCGTGTAGACGGCTTTGCAGGCCGTTGCCTCGCCTCTCGGCCACTCCACCAGAATCAGGGGTTTCGGGAAGATCCCCCTTTTCCTGCGAGCGGACGACCAGGTTCGAACTGGCGACCTCAACCTTGGCAAGGTTGCGCTCTACCAACTGAGCTACGTCCGCTTGTCTTTCCCGTTTCGCTTGCGCGTCCCGGCGACGTGTTGAACTCTAGCGGATTCCTGGGCCAGCACAAAAACGCGTTTGCGCAGCGTGCTGCGGCCCCCTCGCTCCACCCCGGTCCGAGGGACCCGCGACCTACACTCGACCGCGTGTCCGACATTGCCCCCATGGCCCGCTTCGGCGGCCTCGTAGCCTTCGACCTCCGGGACGTGACCAGCGATCCGGAGGCCCTCGACTCCGCCGGCTTCTGGGCCGTCTCCGCGGACTTCGAGGGGCGTGTCGTGTGCGCGCGCTTCTCCTCCCTACGCGAGGAACCGGTGCCCCCGCCCGTCCCCGGGGCCTGGCGCGGCCCCGGCCCGGGGGAGTGGACCTCCTCCATGGACCGTGAGTCCTACCAGGAGGCCGTACGCCGCGTCCGCGCGCACATCGCGACCGGCGTGGTCTACCAGGCGAACCTCTGCAGGGTGCTCTCCGCGCCACTGCCCGATCCCGACCGCGCCGACGTGGACGCGCTGACGGCCCTTCTCGCGCGTGGCAACCCCGCCCCCTACGCCGGCACCCTCCGGCTGCCCGGCCACGGGATCGAGATCGCGACCGCCTCCCCGGAGCTGTTCCTCTCGCGCGACGGGCGGACCGTCGAGTCCGGGCCCATCAAGGGAACCGGGCGCACCGAGGCGGACCTGCTGGAGAAGGACCACGCGGAGAACGTGATGATCGTCGACCTGGTCCGCAACGATCTGGGCCGTGTCTGCGCCACCGGCACCGTGCACGTCCCCGATCTCTGCGTGGTGGAGAAGCACCCCGGACTGGTCCATCTCGTCTCCACCGTGCGCGGGGAGCTCGGCGACGGTGCGGGCTGGCCCGAGCTGTTCGGCGCCGCCTTCCCGCCCGGTTCGGTGAGCGGGGCTCCCAAGTCCAGCGCGCTGCGGATCATCGAGGAACTGGAGACCGCGCCCCGCGGCCCCTACTGCGGCGCGGTCGGCTGGGTCGACGCCGACCGGTCGACCGCGGAGCTGGCGGTCGGCATACGCACCTTCTGGATCGACCGCACCGGACCCGTGCCGCTCCTGCGCTTCGGCACCGGAGCGGGCATCACCTGGGGCTCCGACCCCGCGCGGGAGTGGGACGAGACCGAGCTGAAGGCCTCCCGGCTGCTGGCCGTGGCGTCCGGAGCCCGCCCCGCCCCCTGAGGGTCGTCCACCGGACGGCGGCCCGCTTCCGGGGACGGGGGTGACCGGGAGGCCCCCGGGCCGGTAGAACGGGTCCGGTGACCACGACCCTGCGGCCGACCGGGCCGACCCAGCAGAGCGCCGACGGCGCGCGGAGCCGTACGTACGACGTGTGCGACAACGGGCGGCCCGTCGGTGCCGTGACCCTCTCCACGGACCCGGCCTTCGGCCCGGCCGCCGGGGTCCTCGAAGGTCTCCGCGTCGAGGAGCACCGCCGCCGCCGGGGGCGGGCGATCATCGCCTCGCTCGCCGCCGAGGAAGTGCTGCGGGAGTGGGGGTGCGTGGAGGTGCGCGCCGAGATCCCGGCGGGGAACGAAGCGGCGCTGGGGCTCGCCGCCGTGCTCGGCTACACCGAACGCGGCCGGAACATGGAGAAGGCGACCGCCCTGACGGCCGCCGTGCTCCCGCCCGGTCTGGCGGGGCGCCCCATGCGGCCCGCGGAGTTCGTACCGTGGCTGGCCACCCGCCACGAGGAGTACGCACGGGAGTGGGCCGAGCGCGGTGTCCCCGAGGAGCAGGCCCGCCACAAGTCGGAGACCGACCACGCGCGGCTCCTCCCGCTGGGCCTGGCCACCCCGGGCGCGTACATCGACGTCCTGGAGCGCGAGGAGGACGGCCGGGCCGTGGGCCACGTCTGGGTCGCAGGCCGTCCCGCCGGGCCCGGCGAGTCCGTCGGGCACGTCTTCTACGTCGAGGTGGACCCGGAGTTCCGGGGGCGGGGGTACGGCCGCGCCCTCATGGGACTCGCCGACGACATGGCGCGGAGCGCGGGCTTCGACCGGATCGGGCTGCACGTCTTCACGTCGAACACGCCGGCCCGCAGACTCTACGAGTCGCTGGGGTACGAGCCCACCTCGTACAACCTCGTGAAGGCGCTCTGAAGCGTGCAGCGAAAGTCCCGCCTGTCCGCCCTCCGGGCGGACGGCGCCACTTCCGCGACACGCTTCAGGTGTATCGACCCGTGAGGTCGGGGACACGGCTTGCGGACCGGCAGGCTTCCGGGCGACGGGCTCCAGGACGCCGGCAGCCCGGGAGAGGAGCCCTGCGGGCCCCGGCCTGCCGGGCCCGGTCAGCCCTGGGCCGCGAGCAGCCGGTCGACGATGGACTCGATCCGCTCGCGCAGCCCGTCCTGGCTTTTCCCGCCGTCGAGACGCTCGTCGCCGACGACGTAGGTCGGGGTGCCTGTCACTCCGATCGCCTTCCCCTCGGCCTGGTCGGCGTCGACGATCAGCAGATGCCGGCCGTCGATCAGTGCGGTGTCGAACTCCTCGGCGTCCAGGCCGAGTTCACCGGCGATCTCCAGCAGCAACGGTTCGCCCGCTCGGGACAGCTCGGCGGTCCGCCCCAGTACCGCCTCGATGTACGGCCAGTCCTTGCCCTGGGCCGCGGCCTCCTCGGCGGCCTGGGCCGCCGCGTACGCGTGCTTGTGCTTCTCCAGCGGGAAGTGCCGCAGCCGGATCTCGACGCGGTCGCCGTACCGGGCGCGCAGGGCGTGCACGTCGGTGAGGGCGCGGTGGCAGTCGGGGCATTCGAGCTCGCACCAGAGATCGACGACGACGGGGCTTGCGGGGGTGGAATCGCTCATGCGGCCAGTCTTCCAGCAGGCGCGGAGACCACCCAATCGGCGACCTGCCGGCGCCGGTCCCTCCCCGGGGCGCTCCACCAGCAGGTGCGGGACACCCCTCAGGAGGAGCCGGACCCCGAAAAGTCCCTGACGATCGGCCGATGCCATGGCCCGGTCCACGGCGGCCGGTGCACGATGGAGGGGACGTCCGTTCCTGCCGCTGGAGGCTCCGATGATTGCCGAGACCATTTGTTCCGCGGCTTCGGCGGCGGGCCTGGGGATCGCCGCGGTGACGGCCTACCGCAAGAGGTTCCTCGCGGCCGCCCGGATCGCCGCGTACTCGCTCGTCCCGATCGGTCTCGTCCTGACGGGCGTCGTGGAATGGGTGGCGGGCATCGCGTTCAAGCCGAGCGTGTGGATCGGCTTCGTACTGCTCGGCGCCGCCTGGCTGCTCTTCGTCACCACGCGGGCGGTGGAGCGCCGCCGCGGGCTGACCCGCGAGGAGCGCAAGGCCGCGCGCAGGGGCGGGGAAGGCGACAGGATCGCCCCGGCCGCCTCCGCGCCCTCCCTCCGACCGGTGGCTACCGGACAGCGCCCCGGCACCCGTCCCGGGACGAAGCCCGGCGAGACGAAGAAGACGGAGCCGGGGGACGACTTCAGCGACATCGAGGCCATCCTGAAGAAGCACGGCCTCTGAGCCGTCCACGGCCCCCGTGCCCGGCCCGTCGGCGTCCGCGTCGGCCTGAATTGATTCAGAAGCCACGGGGAAAGCGGTGCGCGGCCCCGCACTGCGACGGTGGAAGGCCCTAGCGGTCCGATGCCGGAGGAGTGGGCTCCCGCCCGCGGATTGAATCATTTCATGAGCCCGCCCGGGTCCCGGACCGGCGAGGGTTCTCCGTACGATGGGGAAAATCTGCCGACCGGGCACGGCGGCCGAGGGCAGCGGCGGGCATCAGTGGGGCAGGACAAGTGGCGCGTGTGGCAGGGATCAAGGATGTGGCCCGGCGGGCCGGCGTCTCGGTGGGCACGGTCTCGAACGTCATCAACCGGCCCGACGCGGTGCTGCCGGAGACGCGCGCCCGCGTCGTCGCCGCCATCGAGGAGCTGGGTTACGTACGGAGCGAGTCCGCCCGCCAGCTCAGGGCCGGCCGCAGCCGCATCATGGCGCTGCTCGTCCTCGACATGGGCAACCCGTTCTTCGTGGACGTGGCCCGGGGCGCCGAGCGTGCCGCCCGGAAGGCCGGCCTCGGGGTCATGGTCTGCAACAGCGACCAGAACCCGGCCGAAGAGGCCGAATACCTCGGCCTCTTCGCCGAACAGCGGGTCTGCGGCGTTCTGGTCACCCCGGCGGACGCGAGCGGACGCAATCTGGAGTCGTTCGGCCGCCACCGGATTCCGTTCGTCCTGGTCGACCGGGTGGCGTCCGGCCCGGACTCCTGCTCCGTCTCCGTGGACGACGTACGCGGCGGGGCGCTGGCCGTGGGCCACCTCCTCCAAGCAGGCCACCGGAGCGTCGCGTACGTCAGCGGCCTCGGCGATCTCCACCAGATCCGCGATCGCCGGGTGGGGGCCCTCGCGGCCCTCGCCGAGGCGGGTCTGCCCCCCGAGGCGCTCGTGGAAATCTCCTCCGACCGGCTCGACGTCGCGGCCGGCCGCGACGCCGGCGCCCGGCTGCTCGGCCTGGTGCCGCGTCCCACCGCCGTCTTCTGCGCCAACGACCTGCTCGCCCTCGGCGTCCTGCAGGCGCTCTACGCGGCCGGGGTGCGCGTGCCGGAGGACGTCGCCATCGTCGGGTACGACGACATCGAGTTCGCCGCGGCCGCCGCCGTCCCGCTCACCTCCGTCCGGCAGCCCGCCGTCCGGATGGGGCAGCTCGCGGCGGAGCTGCTTCTGGAGGAAGCGGACGACGACTCCGGCACCCACGAGCACCGGAACGTACTCCTCCAGCCCGAACTCGTCGTCCGGTCCTCCAGCGCCGCCCATCGCTGACATGGCCGACCCCCGACGCGGCTTCCGACGCCGCGGCCAGGCGAACGCCCGGAGGGAAGTCGTACGCGTGAGCGATTTTTGCACTTCTTCGAGGTGAACTCCCGGTCCCAAAAGCTGGGTTGATCAACGCGGCGGCCCCGGCTGGGTCATGATCGCTACGAAATGTTGGACACATCCCAGGGCGAAGCCCCCGCACAGACCGCCGAAGAGCCGCGTGGCTGCCTCTTCGCTCTCTCCCAGCCGCCGCTGATGATCTTCCTCACGGTGGTCGGCGGCCTGATCCTCATGGCCGCACTGCACGATCTCTTCCTGCTGTGACCCGGATACGCCCCGTGAGCCGGGGCCGCCCCGGCGACGTGCGACGCGCCGGGAACCGGGGGCGGGCCGTGCCCGCCGGGCCGTGTGCCGGGGCGGGCTGGGCGGGCCCGCTCAGCCGGTCGCTTCCTTGCGCCGGGCCCGGTACGCCGCGACATGGAGGCGGTTGCCGCAGGTGCGGCTGGAGCAGTAGCGACGGGAGCGGTTGCGCGAGAGGTCGACGAACGCCCGGCCGCAGTCCGGAGCCTCGCAGCGACGCAGCCGCTCCTGCTCACCCGTGACCACGATGAACGCCAGCGCCATGCCGCAGTCGGCCGCCAGGTGGTCGGCGATCGACGCACCCGGTGCGAAGTAGTGGATGTGCCAGTCGTACCCGTCGTGGTCGGTCAGCTGCGGAGTGGTACCCGCGGCGGCGACCAGTTGGTTGACGAGATCGGCCGCGCCCCGGGCGTCCGTGGCCGCGAAGACCGCAGCGAACTTCGCGCGTACGTCCCACACCGCCCGTAGGTCCTTCTCGCCGAGCCGGTCGACTCCGCTGACGCGATGGTGTGCCGCGAAGGCGTGCAGCTCCGTCGTCCCGGCGATCTTGTCCGAGGGCCCGCCGTCGGGCGCCCCGCTCTCCGGTGCGGTGTTCACCAGATCGACCACCGTGTCGAGGGCGATGCGGATGTCGTGTGGGATCAGCACGCTTGGCTCCCTGGCCTCCGGCGGGCGCAGCGCCCGCAGATGCGGGCAGACTCTACTGGCTCGCACCGCCCACGCCGGGGCCGGGACCGCGGCGGGGGCCGACACCGTAGCCAGGAGCCAGGAGCCAGGAGCCAGGTGCCCGGAGCCGTGGCC
>NZ_JBHWZJ010000261.1:0-9952 GCF_042728415.1 Streptomyces sp. NPDC060198
GTGCCGGCACTCCGAAGTACCCCGACGCCGCCCACACCGGACGCCTTCGGACGGGCGCTTGACCTGTACCGCGGTCCAGGGCCGAGGCTTGCGGCATGAGCGAAGCAGATGAGCTGTTCGGCATCACGCAGGTGTCGGCACGGACCGGCCTGGCGTCGGACACATTGCGGTACTTCGAACGGCACCGGATCGTGCCGCCTCCCCGGCGTGACCGCGCTGGGCGTCGCCAGTACACGAACGCCGACGTCGAGCTGATCCGTATGCTGGTCCATCTCCGTGGGACGGGCATGCCGCTGGCCGACATCGCGCAGTTCACGGGCGCCGACGACAAGGCCGCAGATCCGGCCGGACTCCGACTGGAGCTGCTCACGGCGCACCGCCGCCGCGTCCAGGAGCGCCGCGAGGAACTGGACCGCGCGCTCGACGTGATCAACCGGAAGATCGGGGACTACGGCGACCGGTCCACGGGCACCCCGGAACTCCTCGACCGGCCGGACTGCACGATCGCCTTCAGCGTCCGGGGCGAGGGACCGCCGCTGTTCCTGGTCGGGGCACCGGTCGGGCGAGGAGGCTTCGCGGCACTGGCGGACGAACTCGCGGGCAGTTTCAGTGTCGTCACCCATGATCCGCGCGGCATCGGCGCCAGCCGCGCGATGCCGGGGATGGCCGCACCCACGCCCGAAGTCCTCGCGGATGACCTCGCCGCACTCGTCGACAGGTTCACCGGCGGGCCCGCGCTGTTCTTCGGTGCCAGTGGTGGCGCCGTGACCTTGCTGGAGCTGGCCGAACGGCATCCCCACCTGGTCCGCCGGGCCGTCCTGCACGAGCCTCCGCTCGTCTCCCTGCTGGACGACGTCGACCTGGCGGCCCGGGCCGCGGCAGCCTTCGCCACAGCCGAAGCGGATCCTCGACGGGCGGTGCAGGAGTTCTTCGACCTCACCGGTGCGGCCCACCGCACGAGCCCGGACCAGAAGCCTCCCGCGCACGTGCCGCTACCCGAGCCGGCCGCCGAAGAACTCGACAAGAACCGGTACTTCCTGGGGCACATGGCAGGCCCATCGGTCTTCTACGCGCCCGACATCGAGGCCGTCCGCCGAGTTCCGGTGGTGCTCTGCGCAGGCTCCCTGAGCCATCACCAGATGGCACGCCGGGCAACCCAGGCTCTCGCCGGACTGCTGGGGTTCCCTCTGATCGACATGCCCGGCAACCACATGGGAGCGAGCGCCGAACCGGCGGAGTTCGCCCGCGCCCTCGCGCCACTGCTCGAACCGTGAGCACCCCTGATCCGGACGCGTGGATCAGGCCGTGGCCTTCAGTCGCCGGACCATCCCCAGAAGGCGATCACGGCGTCCGCCCCACCCGCGTCCTTCAACGGCGTGCACCAGGCCGACCAGCGCGGCATGTCCCACAGCCCGTCCGAGCCGGGGTGCCCTGCGGCGTAGTGTTCCTGGGCTCGTGCGAAGTCTTCCCGGGTCGGCTCGGCGGTGCCGAAGAGCTCCACGGATTCCTCGTCCGACAGCGGGCGCACGGTGTGGTCGTCGTCGTACGCGTCGGTGTCGATCACCTCCCACACGTCGATGATCGTGTGTGTTCCCTCGCTGCCGAGGCCCTCGTCTTCCCAGAGGTCGTCAAGGTCGTCGACAGAGGTGAACGACGCTCCTGCGGGCCGCAGATCGTCCCAGTCGGTTCCATGGACGAAGAGCTTCTCGAACTCGACCTGCCGCAAGGCGGCCAAGGTCGCCGCGACACCTCCGGCGCAAGGCTCGATGTACTCCCACGCTGACGCACCCACCCCGGATCCTCTCCTTCCCCCGGCCCAGCGGCCACAGGTGCGGACTCTATCCGCCGACTTCCTTCGACTTCCCTGGCGAGGAGGGACGTGGGGGCCCAGAGCGGAGGCCCTCACCGGATACCGCACGGTGGGGGCCTCGGCCGAAACGGGTCGAGAGGCTTGTCAGATGACGCTGAACTCTCCGGTCTTGACGCCTGCCACGAATGCGGTGAACGAGGTGGCGGAGATGCCGAGGACCGGGCCGCTCGTGTCCTTGGAGTCACGGACGGGAACCGTGCCGTGCGTGGCTGCGAGGTTCATGGCGACCTCGACGCACTGGCCGCCGTCGGAGCTGTAGGAAGACTTGAACCAGTGGAGGGATTCGGTTGTCACGAGATGCCCTTTCGTACCTGACTGATCATGGCCACGGATTCCGCCTGTGACAGCGCTTCGGCCGCGAGTTGATGGTAGGCCGTCAGAAGTGGTCCCACGAAGCGCATGTCACGCTCCAACTGTCCTGAGTGCGCGGACTCCGCGTAGGAGACGTGCGACCGATCCGCCATGGTGGCCAACGTGAGCGGCTTGTTCAGCGAACGGCGTTCGCCCAGCTCGAAGGTGGCCACCTGTACGACCGTGTTCGGCATGTCGGCAACTGCCATCAGGCGATCGAGTTGCTCCGCCATGACTTCTGGTCCACCCACACGTTGCCGGATGCAGCTCTCATCAAGCACGACGTATACCTGCGGAGTTGGCATGCGGCTGAGTGACTCTTGGCGTCGGGTGAGGAGCGCGAGCCTCTCTTCTGCCTGAAGCTCAGTGATCGCTCCACGCCGCACTGCACCCTGGGTGACGGCAGCCGCGTAGGCCGGGGTCTGGAACAGCCCCGGGGCCAGGCCCATCTCGAAGAGACGAATCTCTGTGGCCTGACTCTCGTACACCACGAACTCAGGGAAGCCGTCGAGAATCGCGCTGTTCCGGGTTGCCGCACCCTGCCGGGTCAGTGCGTCGCCCGTGCCCAGGGCGCGATCGGTACTTGCAGTGAACTTGGCGGTTGGAGTTCGCGCACCAGTTTCGACGCCGGAGATGTGCGAAGCAGAATAGCCCGTGCGGGCGGACAACTCGTCCTGCGTCCAGCCGCGTTCCTCGCGCAACCTGCGCAGGCGTTCACCGAAGGCGGCTCGTGGGCTCGCCCCGGGGTCCAACGCTTTGCGATTCGCCACTCTTCATCGATCTTTCGTTCAGTCTCGTGGAGGTTGAAGACGTTTTAAGAGTAGGTCACCCTGAGGCCTCCCCGTAGCGAAACGACTACAGAGAGGAGTTGCCCATGTCCGAGCCCGACGCCGGTACTTCGGCGGAGCAGGGCACCGGCCGACCGCTTCCGGCCCCCGGCGCACTCATGGTGGACACCAGCCGTGAGGGCCGGGTCGGGGAGTTCCGGGGGGTCGCCGGGCCGTACTGGGCCATACGGCCCGTCGGCGGCGGGATCGAGTGGGAGGCCGCCCCCGAATACGTACGGCCGGCGAGCCCGGCAGAGCGGCTGCGTGCGGAGAACGCGCGCTGCAACGCCCGGAGTCGGGGTGATGTGCTGTGAGTCTGAACCCGATGGCGCCACCCCGGACGGGGCCGCCCCCACCGAGGTGCGACAGGCGCCCGCCGCTGCTGATTGCTCGGTCTGTCAGGACTTCGACTGGGCCGAGAGGGAGGCCGAGCGGGTGGGCGATCCGAGCGGCGCGACCGACTGGCGGATTCTGCGCAGGCGCCACCGGGCGGCCGAACACCCGGAGCCGACAGCAGGTATCGCCTCTGCCGACTCCCGTACGGCGCCCACCGACTGAGGACCGACGAACGAAGGGAGGCGCTCCCGCGCGCCTCCCCTCTCCATGAGGAGTGCCCCATGATCCAGTGCACCGCAGTCGCCCTCCTGCCGGTCTCGAAACGTGCTGTCCCCAGGGACGGCGGCCCGGCCGAACCGCGGCCCGTCCGATGCGTACTCGGCGAACAGCACTCCGACGAACACGCGTACCTGCTGTGGGACGACGACCGGCTCGGTGGCGGGGTGTGGGTCCGCTGGGCGGACGGTCGCATGTATCGGGTCGTACTGCTCCGGTGTACCCACTGCGACGAACTGCGCGGACCGTGTGCCCTGTTCGACGAACATCCGTCGGGGCACTCCTGGGAGGTCGTGGGCCCCGCCGATGAGGCGTCCCGCCACCGGCCCGTGGAACGGCCGCCCCGGACTCCCGGCGAGGATGGCGGAGCGGGCGACGAGTAGGAAGCAGGCGAAGGGAGTGACGCGGACAAGGCCGAGGAAGGCCCGTCACCCCGTCCGCCGGGCGCCCACGGCCCGGAAGACGGCGAAGGACGTCCACAGGATCGCGAAGCCCCAGCCCCGTGGAGCCGCCATACGCCGCAGTCCGTTCTCGTACGGTCACGGACGGACCGCGTGCGTCCGGCCCCTCGGCCGCCGCACCGCGCCGAACTCCCCACGCTCAAACCGTTGACCAGGACACACACCGGAGTCCGGCTGGAACGGCGGTACCACAGCCGTACTTCGTGACCTGGCATCCTGTCGGTGCGCAGCGCCGCGCAGACCCACACCCGGGCGGCACACCCCGGCGACGCGACAGCCTGGTGAATGCGGATGCGCGCGACAGGGAAGGTAGGACGGCATGACCGCTGACGAGACCGGACGGCGTGACCCCGAGCCGCGCCAAGACCTGGTGCGGCGCGCGGCGCCGTTCCTGCCGGTCGGCAGCGAGATCCGGCAGGTCTTCATCTGCCAGAGCGCGCCGAACTTCTGGTTTTTCATCATCACTTATCTCACCGGCCTGACGATGTTCTGGAACACGTACCGGTGCTTGGCAGTTACTCGCGACGCCATCCACGTGCTGGACAGCAGCAAGTTGTCCGGGGGCGCCGGCCCACATCGTCTGGCGGGCACGATGCCACGCCATACCCGACTCGGTCCGGTCTCCGGCCGATGGGGACAGGTGAACCTGCTCGGCAAGCGTCATTGGGTCCACAAACGGTTCCACGACCAGATCGCCGCCGCAGACCGAGAGGCCGGCTTCGCCCCATAGGTCGCGGCCTCCACCCGGTCGAACCCCGGCACGGCGCACGTCGGTTGGTGCTCGACCTTCCGGCAGACCCGCCACGGAGGAACCGCTGGACGATCGCGGAGCACGCCGGGGGCGTCAAGCCCGGGCACGCCACGGCCACTGCGACCGCGGGCACCCCTTCGACCACGAAGAGCGCGGTCCACGGCCGCCGTCTCAGGTGCACTGCTCGCCCGTACGGCTGTCGCGCAGGGAGACGGGCCGCCCCGGCGCCGCGCCCTCATCCCTGCGCCCCCGCCAGCGCGTCCGCGACCCCGGTCTCCTCGCGTCCCAGGAAGTGCGGGTCGGGCCGCAGGACGGCGTCCAGGGCCGCCTTGCCCGCGGCGAAGACCTCCCGGGTGCCGCCGTAGTACCAGGTGGCGTCGTGTGGTTCGTCGACGCCGACCCCGTACGCCTCGATGCCGGCGGCGCGGCAGAGCGCGACGGCCCGGCGGATGTGGAACCCCTGGCTCACCAGGACCGCGCGGTCGACGCCGAAGATCTTCTTCGCCCGCACGCAGGAGTCCCAGGTGTCGAAGCCCGCGTAGTCGCTGACGATCCGCGCGCCCGGCACCCCGTGCGCGGTGAGGTACGCCCGCATCGCGTCCGGCTCGTCGTACTCCTCACGGCTGTTGTCGCCGGTCACCAGGAGGGCCCTCACCTTGCCGGTCCGGTACAACTCGGCCGCCGCGTCGAGTCGGTGGGCGAGGTACGGGGTCGGCTTGCCGTCCCACAGTCCGGCGCCGAACACCACGGCGACGTCCTCGCGCGGCGCGTCGGCTGTGGTCCGCACGTGCGCCTGGGCCGTCGCGTACATCCACGTCATCGGCGCCAGTGCCACGGCACAGGCCACCATCAGCCCCTGGAGTGAACGCCGTTGACCGCGCCGGGTGCGCGGGACCAGCTCCGCCCACCGGCGTGGCCGCAGTGCTGCCCCGAGGGTCTTCGGCAGTCTCGGTCGTCGCATGGGAACCTCCGTCGGTGCGGCGGCGCACGGCGCTCGTGCGGCCTCCCCTTCCTGAGGGGACGAACGAACGTGCCCGGGAGTTCTGCGTCCGGGGATCTCGCTGTGCCCTCACCCGTGAAGCAGTCGGTGGGCGGGCCGGTTCGGCGTCGTGCGCCAGCGCGCGAGAAGGGCGGTGAACTCCTCGTCGCAGATGTGCCTGTCCCCCCACCCGAATCCCTCCCACGCCTGGGCGCGCTGGAGGGCGGGCGGCGGTATGCCGAACGCGAGACGGAAACAGGCGATGAACGAGACGGCACCGAATCCCGGGCCCCTCTCCTGCCGGGCGGACGACGCCGGCTCCACCGCGTCCTTCCTTCCGGTGTTCGCGGCCTTCAGCTTCTCGGCGACGCTCACCATGTCTGCCACGACGATCACTCCTGCGTCGCTCGTCGGGCCGGTCACCGGCGCGGCGCCGCCCCCGTGTCCCGGTCGGCCTCACGGCGAGGTGTCACGGACCTCCGTGGGCCTCCACGGGGCGGCCGGGAGATCCGGCCCGTCCAGCGCGTGGCGGACCTTCTCCTTCAGGGACTTCGGCGGGGCCTCCTCCTCCCGCTGCATGTGGACGAGGCGCGCGGTGGACACGCGGATGTGGCACGCCCGGTGGTTCTGGTGGACGTGGACCAGCCAGGAGCCGTCGGAGGTGAGGAAGGCGCTGCGCCCCGGAGTGTCGCCCGGCCGGGCGTGACGGGCAAGGACGCCCGGCACGTAGTGGAGCGCCGCGTCCTCGGCCACGGCCCGCGCCCGCGCCTCGTCGCCGTCGACCGGGTGGCTGGCCGCCAGCATCCAGCGGTGCAGCCGCAGTTCGACGCCGTCGGCCCGCCGGGTCTCGCGGGTGTCCTCCTCGATCAGGACGTACCACCGATCAGTCATGATGGTTCCCCTTGTCTCTCGTTCGCCGGTCACCACAGAGTGGTCGAGCGGGCGTCGCAGGCCGTCGCTTCGAACTCCGACAGGGGGACGAGGCGGACGAGTGCCTCACCGTCCTTCGAGTAGTCCTCGTACAGGACCCGGCCGGGGCGGAGCCGGTCACGGTCGGCCGTGGTGAAGTCGACGGACCGGGCCGACCAAGAAACGTCGTCGGTCCAGCCGACGAGGCGGTAGGCCGTCGCGTCGGCGAGCGGCTCGGGAGGCTGGGCCGTGGTCCACCCAGGGGTGGGGGAGTCGAGGGACCACGTGGTGAGTCCGGCCTTGAGGGGGCGGTCCGGTGCCCACTCGCCGATCCTCCTGCTCTCTTGGTCGTCCTCCCTGATGAGCCCCGCGCTGGTGATGTCGTGGCCGCAGACCATGATGACGCCGAGCAGCCCGCCGTCGGCCGCCACGGAGATCCCGGTGACGCCGTCGAAGGACGCGCCGCACCCGGAGGTCGTGGCCAGGGTCAGCCCGACGGCCAGGGCGCAGGCCGCGCGCCGGAACCCCGGCCGTGAGTAAGTCGATCGCACGTCGTCCCCCCGTCCGGGGACCTTGCGTGAGGACCCCCGTACCGCGGATGGTAAGGCCGGTGGGAGCTGGGTGGGTGGTGGCTCCGCTCTTCCGTTGCGCCCTCGTTGTGGATCTGTGGCCGCGCGCTCCACGGGCCGCGGCGCACGGATTTCACCGTGTCGCGACTCTTGACGCGTACACGAGCACGGGCCAAGAATGATCACGCACTACGGTATGACAACGTTGTCTACGTCGGAAGAGGCGTTCTTTCCATGAGATGGACCCACGTGATTCGCGGCGCGGGGACGGTGGCCGCGACGGCCGCGCTCCTCGGCGGAGCCGTCGCCGCACCGGCCGTGGCCGATGGCGCCAAGCACGGTCAGGACAGGCTCACCGATCTCGTCAACCCGTTCATCGGGTCCGAGAACGAGGGCAACACCTACCCCGGTGCGGCCGTGCCGTTCGGCATGGTGCAGTTCTCGCCCGACACCGGTCACAACACCGGGTACGACTACTCCCAGAACCACATCCGGGGCTTCTCCACCGTGCACATCTCCGGTGTGGGCTGTGGCCTCGGCGGTGACCTCCCGGTGCTCCCGACGACCGGCGACATCACGTCGACCGACAACGCCGTCTACGCCGCCGAGTTCAGCCACGACGACGAGAAGGCCGCTCCCGGCACCTACCAAGTCGGCCTGAAGACCGGCATCAAGGCGGAGCTCAGCGCCACCGCCCGTACCGGAGTGCAGCGTTACACCTTCCCGGCCACCGACAAGGCCAACGTCCTCATCAACGCGGGCCAGTCGCTGCACAAGACGGTGAGCACCAAGGTCGAGATCCTCGACAGCCGCACCGTGCGCACCGCCATCACCGGCAGCGGCTTCTGCCAGGACACCAAGCCGTACACGGTGTACACGATCACCCGCTTCGACCGCCCCTTCAAGGTCTCGGGCACGTGGAAGGGTGACGTCGTCACCGAGGGCTCCACGTCCTCCACCGCCGCCGGCGAGCGCAACGGCGCCTTCCTGCGGTTCGACACCACCAAGGACCGCACCGTCGAGGCGACGACCGCGATCTCCTACGTGGACGCCAAGGGTGCTGCCCTCAACCTCCGTTCGGAGGGCGGTCGTTCGTACGACAAGGTGGCCAAGGCCGCGCAGGGCGCGTGGGAGGACCGCCTCGACGACGTCAAGGCGCAGGGCGGCAGCGAGACCGTCCGCCGGACCTTCTACTCGTCGCTGTACCGCTCGTTCCTCGCGCCCAACCTGGGCAGCGACGTGGACGGCCGCTACACCGGCTGGGACCAGAAGATCCACAAGGCCAAGGGCTTCACGTACTACCAGAACTGGTCGCTCTGGGACACCTACCGCACCCAGGCCCAGCTGCTGTCGCTGCTCGCCCCCAGCGAGTCCCGCGACATGGCGATCTCCGTCATCAAGATCGACGAGGAGAGCGGCTGGCTCCCCAATTGGGGGTACGGCACGGTCGAGACGAACATCATGACCGGTGACCCGGTCACCCCGTTCCTCACCAACGCCTACCAGCAGGGTCTCCTCAAGGGGTACGAGGAGCAGGCGTACAAGGCGCTGAAGAAGAACGCCGACGGTGTCCCCGCCGCCGACTCCGCTCCGGTGGGCCGCGAGGCCAACAAGGAGTACCTCGCGAACGGCTTCGCCCCGTACATCGAGAACCGCGCACACGTGAAGCCCGGTGACTCGGACTACGACCACGGCGCCTCGGCGACCCTGGAGTACGCGCTCTCCGACGCGATGCTCGGCCAGATGGCCAAGGACCTCGGCCACAAGGCCGACGCCGCGCGCTACACCGAGCGGGCCCAGAACTACCGTACGATCTTCGACAGTTCGACCGGCTTCTTCCGTGCGCGTGACGCCTCCGGTGCCTTCACCGGCCCGGTCGACCCGGCGCAGAGCGTGGGCTTCCACGAGGGCACCTCGTGGCAGTACCAGTGGCTCGTCCCCCAGGACCTGCCCGGCATGGTCGGCCTGATCGGCGGCACCCAGGCCGCCAACGCCCGCCTCGACTCCTTCTTCGCCTACGACCAGCTGGTCCAGGACCCGGCGAAGACCGCCCGTGAGACGTGGGTCAACGGCCCGTACGCGTACTACAACGCGGACAAGTACAACCCGCAGAACGAGCCCGACCTGATCGCCCCGTACACCTACCTCTCGACCGGCGAGCCCTGGAAGACGACCGACGTGGTGCACGCCGCGCTCACCCTCTTCACGGACGCCCCGACCGGTATGACGGGCAACGACGACCTCGGCACGATGTCCGCCTGGAACGTCCTCTCCTCCATCGGCATCTTCCCGGTCCAGCCGGGCACCGACACCTGGGGCCTCTCCACCCCCGTCTTCGAGCGGGTGGACCTGACGCTGGACAAGCGCTACTACCCGAACGGCAAGCTCACCGTGAAGGCTCCGGGCACCTCGGACTCGGTGCGCTACATCCAGTCCGCGAAGGCCGACGGCCGCTCGTACGCCAAGACCTACCTGACCACGGAAGACATCCGTGACACCCGCGAGCTGACCTACAAGGTCGGCACGGAGCCCTCCACGTGGGGCACCTCGGTGAACGCGGCTCCGCCCGCCCTGAAGTGACGCGCTGACCGGCACGCACTCGGTACACACCGACGCCAGGACC
>NZ_JBHWZJ010000262.1:0-9887 GCF_042728415.1 Streptomyces sp. NPDC060198
GTGCGGTTGTAGTCGAGGTTCTTGACCGTCAGGGTGCCGTCGGACCCCGTGGTCAACGCACCGTTCCACACGCTGTTCACCTTGGTGCCCGTGCCGGGCGTCCACTTCACCGCCCAGCCGTCACGCGCCGTCGTGTCGTGGTTCATGACTTCGACAGACCCCTGGAAACCGCCGCTCCAGGAGTTGGTCACGCTGTAGACGGCCATGCACCCGGTGTGCGGATCGGTCGGGGTCTGCGTCGGCGTGGGAGTGGGGGTCGGGGTGGGAGTCGGCGTGGGCGTGGGGGTGGGAGTCGGCGTGGGAGTCGGCGTCGAAGTGCCGGTCGAGCCGCGGATACCCGTGACCTCACCCTTGCCACCGTCGAAGACGATGTCGGAGCAGGAGAAGAAGTTCTCCTGGCTGTCCGAGCGCACCCACTGGATGAACATCACCGCGTCACCCGAACGGCCCGACGGCAGGGTCGTGTTCCAGTAGTAGTGGCCGCCGTCCGTGCCCGGCGATCCGATCGCCGGAGGGTTACTGACGGTCTGGATCAACTCCAGGTCGTCCCAGCCCAGTTCGGTGCTGGGGGAATAGCCGGCCTTGGACACGTACACCCGGAACTCGCCTGGGTGCGCGGCCCAGTTGCTGTGATCGACCTCGATCGTGCTGCCTGACGTCAGGTGCGTGCGCGGCCAGTCGGCGCGGGCGGCGTTGTAGCCGGTGAAGTTGTACGGCGACTTGTCACCGGCGCTGCACAGCTTTCCGTCCGGTACGTAACCCGCGCCTCGCCCACCGGCGTTGGAGTCGAGAACGGCGAACCAGTTGTACAGCGAGTTCGCGCCGCTCTCGGCGAGCGCGGCCTTGCACGCCGGGTTCGTGGGGTCCAGGGATCCGGTGCTGGTCTTCGCGTCCAGCCAACAGAGGTACGTCCGCGATCCCGGCGCCATCGCCACGCCGTGCGCCTGCGCGTTGCCCTGGCCCAGTAAGGCCAGGCCGATTCCGCCGAGCAGCGTCGCGAGCACCGCCGCCAGGGAGACGAGTCGTTTCTTGCGGTGAGCCATGGAAGTCTCCAGTGCCTTTTTTTGGAGGGGTGGGGGTCGTCCTACGGTCAGGCCTTCCTCCTGCGCTCCGTCCGGTGACGAGAACCTCGCCCGCTCGGCGAAGACCCCTCCGCCGAGCCGGTGCGCGCGGTGATCGAGCCGTGGGAAGCGCTCGCATGCGGGGCCTCTCCAGGAGGGTGGCCGGATGGGGCGATCGGGAGCGCCTACCGCTGGATTTGGGAGCGCTCCCATATACGGGTTCACAGAAGACTGTAGGAGTGTCGCCGTGTCCCTGACAACCCGTCGAACGGGAGTACGTGCGGACGGGATCCGAATCGACGGGACAACCACGTGACGAGATTCGACAGGAACTCCTCCGCATACCGCCGGAAACATGGGAGCGCTCCCGAAACGCTCGGGCAGGTACGGGACAACCGGGCACCTCCAGGGGCGACTTGGTTCACGGCCGGCGGTGCGCCGGGCACCCGCAGGCACCACGTGAGCCGCCGGGAGTCGACCCGGCGCACCACTCGACCCGCCGGACGACTCTCGCCGCGACGACACCTCGGCGACGGCACCACCCGACCCGGTGGCCGCTCCCGGCCCGCCGAAGGACGAAGCGCCACCCCCGGTCGGACGGTATACACGCGGCCGCGCGAGAGGCGAGCCCGGTGCACCACCACCACGGCACGGGGGCGCGCAACGACTCCCCGCACACACCGGCGACGGCGAATCGTGTCCAAGAGCTTGACGGTGCATCGCGCGACCCCTGAAGGTGGGAGCGCTCCCACTCTGGTTTCCCCGGCAATGCGGCCCCGCACTCCCCCGCACTCCCGCAGCCGTGGATCCCGAAGACCTCAGGGACCGGCATGATCGGTCCACGGGAAAATGTCATGAACCTGACTGGCCAGCTCCGCACCGGCCCGCATCCCAGGCCGGTACTGCCGACCGGGCGAGGCGGACCGCGCCCGGGGCAGGGCATTTCGGGAGCGCTCCCATCGCGTCCCCCTGCACGAGGAGAAAGCCGTGAAACGTCTACTGGCTCTACTGGCGACCTGCGCGACGATCCTGGGCCTCACGGCTCTGCTCAGTCCCCCGGCGGTGGCTGCCGCCGGATGCAAGGTCGACTACACGATCGCCAGCCAGTGGCAGGGCGGCTTCCAGGCGGGAGTGAAGATCACCAACCTGGGCGATCCCGTGTCCGCGTGGACGCTCAGGTTCGCCATGCCCGACGCGGGACAGAAGCTCGTCCAGGGCTGGAACGCCACCTGGACGCAGTCCGGTTCCACGGTCACCACCGTCGGCCTCGACTGGAACCGCGCGCTGGCCACCGGTGCGGCGGTCGAGGTGGGATTCACCGGATCCTTCACCGGTGCCAACCCGAAGCCCACGGCGTTCACGCTCAACGGCGTCGCCTGCACGGGCTCCGTCGGCGGGGAGCCGACACCCGGGCCGACGCCCGAGCCGAGCACCGGCACACCCCAGCCGAGTACCGGCACCCCTGTGGGGGTCAACGGACAGGTGCACGTCTGCGGAGTGAACCTGTGCAACCAGTACAACCGCCCTATCCAGTTGCGCGGGATGAGCACCCACGGGATCCAGTGGTTCAGCGGCTGCTACAACGACGCGTCCATGGACGCCCTGGCGCGGGACTGGAAAGCGGACCTGCTGCGCGTCGCCATGTACGTGCAGGAAGACGGCTACGAGACCGACCCTGCGGGCTTCACCAACCGGGTGAACAGCCTCGTCGACATGGCCGAAGCCCGCGGCATGTACGCATTGATCGATTTCCACACGCTGACGCCCGGTGACCCGAACTACAACCTCGCGCGCGCGAAGACGTTCTTCGCGTCCGTCGCGGCCCGCAACGCGGCCAAGAAGAACGTGATCTACGAGATCGCCAATGAGCCCAACGGCGTGAGCTGGACGGCCATCAAGAGCTATGCCGAGCAGGTCATCCCGGTGATCCGGGCCGCCGACCCGGACGCCGTCGTCGTCGTCGGCACCCGAGGCTGGTCCTCGCTCGGGGTCTCCGACGGCTCCGGCGAGAGCGAGGTCGTCAACAACCCCGTCAACGCCGCAAACATCATGTACGCGTTCCACTTCTACGCCGCGAGCCACAAGGACAACTACCGTGCCGCGCTGAGCCGGGCGGCCACCCAGCTTCCGATGTTCGTGACGGAGTTCGGAACCGTCAGCGCCACCGGTGGCGGTGCGCTGGACCGGTCGAGCACCACGGCCTGGCTGGACCTGCTCGACCAGCT
This sequence comes from Streptomyces sp. NPDC060198, assembly GCF_042728415.1. Classification (NCBI taxonomy): domain Bacteria; kingdom Bacillati; phylum Actinomycetota; class Actinomycetes; order Kitasatosporales; family Streptomycetaceae; genus Streptomyces; species Streptomyces sp. NPDC060198. The sequence continues at coordinate 3,287 of NZ_JBHWZJ010000262.1, forward strand.
GAAGATCGGTTACGCGAACTGGACCTACAGCGACGCCGCCGAGAGCAGTGCGGCGTTCCAGCCCGGCACCTGCGACGGCAGCGACTACAGCAGCAGCGGCGTGCTGACCGAGTCGGGCACGCTGCTCAAGAGCCGGATCAGCACCGCCGACAACTTCCCCACCAGCTGACCCACCCGCCGACCGGCGACGGGGCTCCGGCCGCGCCGAAGCCCCGTCCGTCGCGGGAAGCACTCCTACTGCGCCCTTCCTGCTGACGGCGACTTGAAGACACGCCGCAGGGACGTCGTGCTGTTCACCGCACGCTCGCCGCCTGCTTGACGCCTGCTTGCCGCCGCCGACCGCATCGAGGAGCGGTGTCGGCACACTCCCAACCGCCCCTGCCCTTCCGGACGGACGCCCCCCCCGTCCGGGATCACGCGAGATCACGCGAGAGTGAGGAAACCAATGGGTCTGCTCGACAAGAACCGTGACTGTGTACTCGGGCTGTTCCGCGTCGTCGTCGGATTGCTGTTCGCCTGTCATGGAGCAGCGGCTCTGTTCGACGTCTTCGGCGGCCCGCACGGCGCGTCCCCGCGCCTGTGGGAGTGGCCCGGCTGGTGGGCCGCGCTCATCCAGTTAGCCGGCGGCGTCCTGGTACTGGTGGGCTACGGCACCCGGGCATCGGCGGTGGTCTGCTCCGGCTCCATGGCGTACGCCTACTTCGGCACCCACCAGTCGACCGCGCTTCTGCCCATCGAGAACGGCGGCGAGGCAGCCGCGATGTTCTGCTGGGCGTTTCTCCTCATCGCCGCCATGGGTCCGGGCCGTTGGGCCCTGGAGCAGGTCTCGGCACGAGGGGACGCACGGGTGGAGGCGCCTCTCACCCGGCACTGAGCCGCCGCCCGGTGTCCGGCAATGCCGGGCGGAGCCGGCGGGACCGCGGCCTCCGTGGTGGCCCCGCGCCGACCGGCTCCGCACCCACGGAAACGGCGGCCACGAGGCCGGGGCGGTCAGCCGTCCAGGCGGCGGTACCGTCGGAGGGGCTACTGAACACGCTCGGGATGGCCACACTTCAAGGTCGCCGTCAGGGGCGCCGGAACCGTCGATCGGTCGGTGAACGCCCGGCCGGCGCCAACAGGACCAGGCCGCCGCACCACCGCCCCTACCTCCGGGGACGTGCAGACACCTGCCCGTCCCCGGATCGCGCCTGTTGCCCCGCGCCATCAGCGGGACGCCAGGGAGTCGGGGAGCCCGCAGACGGCACCCGTCGAACCTCGCCGCTTCGCCGAAGGCGTTCCCTTCGCCCCTGTCCTGGCGAGCCTGGGCGACCTCTTCACCCGACCGGGCGATGAGTTCCGGCGGCCTGTCCCTGTTCACCTCCGCTCGCGCGGAGAGCACGACGCTTGCACCACAGACCGGGTGACGGGTCGCCGGCCGACGCCTGGCCGAAAATCACGAGGCTCACGTGCCGTAGAGCGATATGTTCGAATTTGTCAAGGGCACTGGGGGACGGAGCAGCTCAACGGGTCATCTCGCGCCCTGTCCGATTGACCTTCGCTGTCGCCTTGTTGATCGATACGGTGAGGGGCAATCGTCGTCACGGGGAGGGGCTCGATGGATCTCACAGACAGGTATCAGGCCCTGGCGCGTGGCGCGCTTCTGGTCGCCGAGTCGGCCGAAGACGCCTACCGGCTGGGTGCCCTCGACCGCTTCCTCAAGCCATGGGTCCGAGACGGACTCCATTCATTGAGCGGCCTGCTCGACAGTTGCGACACCAGTCGTCAACTGGCGGAAGATACAAGAGCGTTGGCTCATACAGCCGCCAGGTACTCAGAACTGCGGGAGCAACTCTTTTCCGACGTCTGCCACACACGCCCAGAGCCACCCTGGCGGCTCGTGGGGACGACGATGGCGATCCGGGCACAGTCCGGAGTATTGCTACCGCAACCGACGTTCGTCCTGCGGCGCCTGGCAGACGGCTCGGACGTCCCGGGTGCCGCAACCTGGGACTTTACGGTGATCGCTAATCCGTCCGACCCAGCAGACGAGGGCACGTCGTTCGTCGTCATGGTGTCGACCGGCGACCATGCCGGCGGGGCGCCGGTTCAGGTGTCCAAGGAGCTCGAGCGCCAACGAGCGTGGTACCAGCAGTTGGAGTACGGCTTCTACGCCCTCGGAATCACGCCGTTTCTCACCGCGATCTATGACCCTGATCGTCACCGGAAGCGGGCGAACGATGACGGCTACGGAGGCTGACCTGGCAGGCATCGCAGCCGCGAGGAGCCCTGTGCTGTCCGACCCGGGACTATGGTGTCTCCGGGGGCATATGGCCGGGCATCACGAGTCTGCAGCGCGGACCTCGCCTCCGCCGAGGTCCGCGACGAACTCTGGGCCACCGTCGCCGCTGGCACTTCGACGGACTCGCTTCCATTGCCCTCCGCAGAGAAAGTCAAGAAATGGCAAACCTCCTATAGCGTCGCAGGTCAAAAAGGGTCCTCTCCGCGCGAGCGGAGGTGAACCGCTTCGACGTGGCGAACGAGACGATGCGCGGAAGTCCTCTCCGCGCGAGCGGAGGTGAACCGGTACAGGCGAAGCTCGACACGCAGAAGGCCAGGTCCTCTCCGCGCGAGCGGAGGTGAACCGACTGCTGACGCCGCCGAGTGATGCGCGCTGGTGTCCTCTCCGCGCGAGCGGAGGTGAACCGAGGCCGCCCGGCTTCATGGTGGTTCTCCGATCGTCCTCTCCGCGCGAGCGGAGGTGAACCGGCTCCTCTCCGAGGTGACCTGCGGTGTCGGCAGTCCTCTCCGCGCGAGCGGAGGTGAACCGGCGGCGTCCGTCGCCAAGTACGGCGTCGCGTTGTCCTCTCCGCGCGAGCGGAGGTGAACCGACGGTGCGCCGGACCACCGGCGAGGAGTCGATGTCCTCTCCGCGCGAGCGGAGGTGAACCGGTGCCGTTGAGTTCGTACCGGGTCGACTGAGTGTCCTCTCCGCGCGAGCGGAGGTGAACCGCAGCAGGCGTTGATCGTGGGCGGGGTCGCGGTGCCCTCTCCGCGCGAGCGGAGGTGAACCGGCGCCCGATCCCTTCGAGGAGCTCTCCCGGGCGTCCTCTCCGCGCAAGCGGAGGTGAACCGCGGCCGACGGGCCCTGCCTGGTACGCGACGCCGTCCTCTCCGCGCGAGCGGAGGTGAACCGACCCAACATGCGGTGGTGTACTCGTCGTCATGGTCCTCTCCGCGCCGGCGGAGGTGCAGCGACAGGGCAGCCCCCATCGCCGCAGGTCAGCGCACCCTTCCCCGCGGTTTCAGGGAAGTGGCCGGGAGGACCGGTGCGGGCAGGCGCTCGCAAAGCCGAAGGTAAGTGCTGCCAGGTTACAACCGGCGTGGCCACGAAGACGATCGCGGCCAGTACTTCCCAGTCGCCGTGCCAACGCCGACCACCGCTGTGCGGACGCGACGGCGCCTCCGCCACCACCCGCTGGAACAGCTCCCGCAACTCGTCCGAACCAGCCGCTCAGCTACCCCCACCATGTCTCACAGAATGCCGAGTCGCCCAAATCAAGTGGCTTCTCCGTCACCTTGAACGGCGCGGAGCCGCAACGGACACCTCGGATGCTGCCATGACCCTCGGAGCAGCCCCGAGCACGCCCGTCGATCAGGTCAGTGCACCGGGAACGGCTGACCGCAGGGCGGTGGTCGGCCTGCGCGGAACCACCGCGGACAGGTCTCCGGGCGGTGTACGGGTGAGCGCGGTCAGCATCGCATGGTCCGGAGAGAGTGCGCAGGCCGGATCGGTGCGGGCCGCGTCGCCGGTGAGCGCGAAGGCCTGGCAGCGGCAGCCGCCGAAGTCCTGGGTGCGGCGTTCGCAGCTCCGGCAGGGAGAGGGCATCCATTCTTCGCCTCGGTAGAGGGTGAAGGCTTTCGACTTCTCCCAGATCCAGCGCAGCGCGTGGTCGCGTACGTTGACCGGGTCGAGGCCCGGGAGCGAGGCTGCCGCAGGGCACGGCAGAGCAGTGCCGTCGGGAGAGACGGTGAGGGAGACCGCTCCCCAGCCGCCCATGCAGGGCTTCGCCACCCCGTCGAAGTAGTCCGGCGCGACCCACACGATGTCGAGCCGGCCCTCCAGCTGTTCCTTCCATCGGCTCACCGATTCGACTGCGCGGGCGATTTGGTCGCGGCCGGGCATGAGTGCCTCCCGGTTCAACAGCCCCCAGCCGTAGAACTGGGTGTTGGCCAGTTCGATGCGGTCGGCCTTCCAGCGCAGGGCCAGCTCCACGAGGCCGTCGATCGCGTCCAGATTGTGCCGGTGGAGGACGACGTTGACGCCGAGTGGCAGTTCCGCTTCCCGGACGAGTGCCGCTGCGGCCTCCTTGGCGGCGAACGCCCTGCTGCCCGCGATGCGGTCCGAGGCATCGGGGTCCGCATGCTGTACGGAGAGCTGAACGCTGCGGAGTCCGGCCGCCGCGAGCGCGGTGAGGCGCTCCCGGGAGAGCCCCGAGCCGCTGGTGACCAACTGGGTGTATATGCCCGCCTCTTCGGCGGCCGCGACGATCTCCTCCAGGTCCCTCCGGAGCAGCGGTTCACCGCCCGAGAGATGGGTCTGCAGGACCCCGAGCTCCGCCGCCTGGAGGAAGACATCCACCCATTCCTCGGCCGTCAGCTCATGTGAACGACGGTTGAGCTCAAGTGGGTTGGAGCAGTAGCCGCAGTGCAGCGGGCAGGCGTGGGTCAGCTCCGCCAGGAGCGCCCAGGGGGGTGGGGGTGTCGCAGGGGTCACCTGATCCAGCCTTCCTGGCGGATCCGCTCGATGAACGGTTCCACCTCGGTATCGACGGGAGCTCCGGGAAAGCGCTCCCGCAACTCGTCCGTGATCCGTGCCACCGTGCGTGTCCCGTCGCAGAGTTCCATCACCCAGCGGGCACTGCCCTCCAGCACCACGACACGTTCGGGCATCAGCAGCACGTCTTTCCCGCGTGTCCGGTCGTGCCGCAGTACGACCGCCGGTACCTTCCGTGGGCACCAGGAGGGGTCCGGGGCGGTCACCGTGCGCTCCCGGGTCTGCCGCCGTGCTCCACGGCGTCGAGCAGGGACCACAGGACGTCGCATTTGAAGGCCAGTGCCGACAGCGCGCGGAGTTGGGCTTCGCGGGTCCGTGCCCAGTCGGTCACCCAGGTCAGCGCCTCGGCGCCGTCACGGCGCCCCTGTGGAACCCGGCTGCGGAAGTAGGCGAGACCGGACTCCTCGATCCAGGGGTAGTGGACGGGGAACGTTTCCAGGCGGGTCATCATGATGTTCGGTGCGCACAGCTCGGTGAGCGAGGAGGCGACGGCTTCCAGGGCGGGGTTGAGCCGGCAGAAGTTGACGTAGCCGTCGACGGCGAAACGCACCCCGGGCAGGACGTTCCTGCCCGACTCCAGCTCCGCGCGGTCCAGTCCCACGGCCTCACCGAGCCGAATCCAGCGCTCGATGCCGCCCTCGTCGTCGGTGAGCCCGTCGTGGTCCTGGATCCTGCGGAGCCAGGAGCGCCGCATGGCCGGCTCGGGCAGTTTGGCGAGGATCAGTGAGTCCTTCACGGGGATGCTGCACTGGTAGTGGAAGCGGTTGGCGACCCAGGTGCGCAGTTCGTCCGGGCTGAGTTCTCCCCGGTGCATACGCACGTTGAACGGGTGGGCGTCGTGGTACCGGCTCCGCGCCAGCTCCCTCAGTTCGGCCTCGAACGCGGCAGGGGGCAGCGGGCCGTCGTCCGGCGCCTCGGGGGGTACGGCTGTCGGGCCGGGCCGGGCCGGTGCTGTCGTCATAGTTCGATCACCATCCCGTCCTGCGCCACTTCGAGTCCCCGGTCGGCGAGGATGCCGCGCTCGGGTGCGGAGGGGTCGACCAGTGGATTCGTGTTGTTGAGGTGGGTGTAGAGGCAGCGGGCCCGCAGCGGGGCCAGGCGTTCGGCAGTGCCTCCGGGTCCTTCGACGGGCAGATGGCCCATCCCGGTGGAGGTGCGCGCGGAGATGCCCAGTCGGCGGGGCTCCTCGTCGTCCCAGAACGTTCCGTCGACGAAGACGCAGTCGGCTGCGGCGGCCTCCTCGCCGAACTCCTCGCTCCATTCGGCGAGTGCCGGGGCGTACAGGGCCGTGGTGCCCCGGACGGGGTCGTGCAGCCTGACCGCTACGACCCAGCCGCTGTCTTCGGGCGCGTCGGCGGCGTACCGGGGACGCTTGGCGGAGAGGTGGACGGCGGACACCTCGATACCGGCGACGTCCGTCGGCTTCTCGCCTGCTTGCGGCAGATCGTGCCAGCTCAGTGTGGTGTAGGGGGTGAGGGTGGTGTCCAATGCCAGGCGTTCGCGCAGCGCCTTGCGGACGGGAGCGGTGGCGTGGACTTCGATGTGCCGGGCTTCACGCAGCCTCAGCAGTCCGATGGTGTGGTCGAGTTCGGCGTCGGTGAGCAGGACCCGGACGACCGGCGTGCGTTCGTCGCCCGGTCCGGGGCGCAGCGCGGTGTGCGCCTCCAGGTGGTCCGCGACGTCGGGACCGGCGTTGACCAGGAACCAGGAAGACGGATCGGGGCCGAGGACCGCGAGGGAGTCGTGGGTGCGGCGGCGGTCGGGGTGGGCGCGTGCCCCGGAGCAACC